>JAFVEW010000309.1 GCA_017475805.1 Synergistaceae bacterium
GAGGTATTCCCGCTTTTGAAGATAAACATCAATGGATTTTAGCAGGCAGTGATGACAGTGCTATACGCTGGCTTCAGAGTCTTGATGACGGAGCTTTAGCTTTGCCTGTAACGTCGCCGGACGCTGTTCAATCAGATTATAACGCCCGAATCCCTGAAGACGATTTGAATTTAGTCGGGACTTATAACCCTACGGAGCTTGCTTTATTGATAGTCGTTTCGATTCCTGAGTCAGCTCCTTGGAACATGACAGCTAACCTTCGCGCCCCGATTTTAATAAATATAAAGACCCGCAAGGCCGTTCAAGTTATCGCTCTCAATGAAGAATACCCGGTGAAACATGTAGTTTTTTCTGAAGAAGTCCGCGAAAAATTAAAGGCTTCCGCAATGCAGGAAAATAAAAACGGAGGCGAAAATTAATGCTCGTTCTCAGCAGAAGAATTAACGAGAGTATTCAAATCGGCACAGATATAGAAGTCATGGTGATTGACGTTAGGGGCGACATCGTAAGAATAGGTATTAACGCCCCCCAATCTACGCAAATTTGGAGAAAAGAACTTTGGGACGTTATTGTAAGCGAAAACAAAGCCGCCGCTGAAGGAGCTAAGTCTTCAGGCATTAAAGAAGCTCCGCAGCTTCCGCTCTCGACGTTCTCGAAGTTATCAAAAATTCCTACAGTTCACGTAAATAAACAAGCAGAAAGTCTACAAAAATGAAAATCGCAATAATTTTAGGCAGCGACAGCGATATTAAAATCGCAGAAAAATCAATCGACGTCTTGAAAAAACTTGGCCTTGAGTATGAAATTAATATTATTTCAGCTCACAGAACCCCTGAAAAAGCCCGCGAATTTGCTTTGACTGCCCGTGAAAAAAATTTCGGCGTCATCATTGCAATCGCTGGCAAGGCTGCAGCACTCTCAGGAGTTTTAGCGGCACATACTCGTCTTCCTGTTATCGGCGTTCCCGTTAGTTCTCAAGATTTAGGCGGAATGGATGCTTTACTTTCGACCGTTCAAATGCCTCCTGGAGTTCCTGTTGCGTGCGTTGCTATTGACGGAGGAGCTAATGCTGCGTGGCTTGCGGCTCGAATTTTAGCGGTTAAAGATAACGATTTAGCTTTGAGACTTGAAACAGAAGCTCAAAATATGGCTTTGAAAGTTGAGCAAAAAAATAATGACATCAGAGAAAAATACAACCAGTAAAAATTATAGAGACTCAGGCGTTGACGTTCAGGCAGGCTATGACGCTGTGAAATTAATGAAAGCTCATGTTGCACGGACAAAAATTCCCGGAGTTTTTTCAGATTTAGGCGGCTTCGGCGGAATGTTTGAATTAGATTCAGGCTTAAAAATTCCTATTTTAGTCAGCGGCACTGACGGAGTCGGAACGAAATTAAAAATAGCTTTTGAACTCGACAAACACGATACTGTCGGCATCGACTGCGTAGCAATGTGCGTCAATGATGTTTTATGCTGCGGAGCAAAGCCTTTATTTTTTCTTGACTATATTGCGGTAGGAAAGAATTTCCCTGAAAAGGTCGCCGCTATAGTGTCGGGAGTCGCTGAAGGCTGCGTTCAGTCAAATTGCGCTTTAATAGGCGGCGAGACTGCAGAGATGCCAGGCTTCTATCCCGTGAATGAATATGACATTGCGGGCTTCAGTGTCGGAGTCGTTGAGCGTGAAAAAATTTTGAATCCCGAGAACGTTAAAGCCGGAGATTTAATAATTGCTCTGCCTTCGTCGGGTGTTCATTCAAACGGATTTTCTTTAGTCAGAAAAATTTTAGCGAATAAGAATCTTCATGAACACGTCGCTGAATTTGGCAAAAGTTTAGGCGAAGAATTATTAACTCCGACAAAAATTTATGTTCGTGAAGTTCTGCCTTTAATCTCAAAAATTAAGTCAATCGCTCATATAACAGGCGGCGGATTTTACGAGAACATTCCGCGAGCTTTGCCGAAAAATCTCACGGCGAAAATCGAACTTTCAAAAATTAAAACTCCTGCGATTTTTGACTTATTAATGAAAACAGGAAATATTGAACTTGATGAAATGTTCCACGTGTTTAATATGGGCGTCGGCATGGTATTAATGACAAGTCCCGACAATGCTAATGAAATTTTGAACTCTATAAAATCTTCATACTTAATTGGCGAGATTATTAACGATAATGATAACGGAGGAATTAAACTTTGTTAAAAATTTCTGTTTTAGTTTCAGGCGGCGGCACAAACCTTCAGGCATTAATTGACGCTCAAAACAACGGGATATTAAAATCCGGCAAAATCGTTCAAGTTATTTCGAGCAGACCTGACGCTTACGCACTCGAACGCGCAAAAAAATTTGGAATTTCAGCCGACGTTGCAGACGTTAAAACACTCGGTGAAAATTTTGAGAATAAGATTCTTGAATTACTCGAAAAATTTAAGCCTGAAGTTATAGTTTTAGCTGGCTTCATGCACATCTTGAGCAAAAATTTTATAGAAAAATCGCAGGCTAAAATCATAAATATTCACCCGTCTTTGATCCCTGCGTTTTGCGGCAAAGGCTTTTACGGTCTTAAAGTTCACGAGGCAGTTTTGAAGAGCGGCGTAAAAATCACGGGTGCGACTGTTCATTTAGTGAATGAAATTCCCGACGGCGGAGAAATTTTAGCTCAAAAGGCCGTAGAAATTCTCCCTAATGATACGCCTGAAATTTTACAGCGTCGAGTGATGGAGCAGGCCGAATGGGTAATTTTGCCGCGAGCTGTCGAAAAAGTCTGCGCTAAAATCTCAAAAATTATTCCGTATCAAATTAAATATCCTGGACGCGGAATTATTACGGGAATGACTCCTTCAGGGAAAATAGCTCTTGCTTATTTTATTATGGGACGGAGCGCATCAAGCAAAGCTCGAATTTTTGAACGCTCCGGCGATGATTTAATAATAAAGCTCACTAAACAGGACAAGAATTTTGATCCGTCGCTAATTTTATACTCGCCGCTGAGAATTTTTGAAGATAAATTAATCTTAACAAACGGCGACCAAACGGATACGATTTATGATTTTCTGAAAGCCGGCAAAACTTTTGAAGAGGCGTTGAGAACCCGTGATTATGAACCCGACGCACCGCACTTCACGCCTCGAATAAGCGCGATAATTTCAAAGTCAGGCTTCAAGCAGAGCATTTTGAAACGCGCTGGAAAATTTTTCTTTGGATACAAATTTGAGCCCGGTTTAGGCCGCTTAATTCATACTTATGACCACGACGTAACGAAAGATAAAACTTTGCCGTCATTTACAGGCGAGCCTCGCGAAGTTAAAATTTCTGAAGACATCGAAGCATTTTCAAATTCTTTATGGCAGGAACTCGGCGAAGATTACAGAGTTGCTCTTTACGTTCGTTTTTATGATTCTGATTTTATTAAATATCAGGACAGGCTTTTCAACACTCAGACGCTTTAATTTATTCATTGATTTACCATTAGCAGTCTGCGTATATGTCTTTAATAATCGGTTTTAAGGTGAAATAATGATAGAATAATTTGCGGAGAGGCGTTTTGATTTTAGAATTTTTAGAATCAAAATGAGGCTTGCACGGGGACTCCCGGTAGCCTGAAAAAATTCAGGTGAAAGGAGGTGATAGCGTGAAAAAGTTATTTGAATTGGTAAAAATTTACCTAAAAATAAAGCTCGTAGAAGCCAACACAAACTTCGTACGAGCAGTAACGGATTTAATCCGTTCTATAATGCGCTAATTATCTACCATCTTTAAGGCTTTTAGTCTGAGGTGGGGATGTCCAGCCCCGCTTCAGCTAAGTCTTAAAATTTTGTCCGACCTCTCCCGGACGTTTTAATTATTCTATCACTTATCCGCGAATTTTTATTATTTACTATATAATCTCATCTTAGAAATTCTTTTATAAAAGGAGAGAGATTTTTATGCAGGAATATAAATTAAAATACGGCTGCAACCCTGATCAGATTCCCGCAAGAATTTATATGAGGAACGGCGGCGAACTTCCCATCGAAATCCTCAACGGCAGAGTAGGCTACATAAATTTTCTTGACGCTTTTAACTCGTGGCAATTAGTCCGCGAATTAAAAAAGGCTCTTAATCTTCCAGCCGCGACATCATTCAAACACGTCAGCCCGGCCGGTGCAGCTCTTGGACTTCCTTTGAGCGACGATGAAAGAAAATTATTTTTCGTTGATGAAAATCTTGATATAAATTCCTCACCTTTAGCCTGCGCTTATGCCCGTGCACGCGGTACTGATAGAATGTCATCGTTCGGCGATTGGATAGCCTTAAGCGACACTTGCGACGCAATAACAGCCGAGTTTATTAAACATGAAGTTTCAGACGGAATAATCGCGCCGGATTACACTCCCGAAGCGTTAGAGATTCTTAAATCAAAGCGCAAAGGGAATTATTCAATCGTAAGGATTGACCCTAATTACGAACCTGAAACTCTCGAAACGCGAGAATTATTCGGAGTTTGCTTTGAGCAGAACCGCAGCACTGAACCTGTCGTTAAACCCGAAAATTTTGACAATGCTGTTACAGTCCGCAAAGATTTTCCTGAAAACGTACGACGCGATTTAATTTTAGCTTTAATAACGCTCAAATATACGCAGTCAAATTCAGTCTGCTGTACTCGCAACGGTCAGACACTCGGAGTCGGGGCAGGTCAGCAGTCAAGGCTTCATTGCGTTCAATTAGCTTGCAACAAGGCCGATTTAAGAATTTTGCGCGAACATCCTAAAATTTTGAATCTTAAATTTAATTCAAATTTTGCCCGTCCTGAACATGACAACGCTATTAATATTTGCTTAACTGAAAGCGATATTATTTCACCGTCCGAACGTCGCAAATTTATTGAAAGTTATACGGGAGTTTCACTTGGCAGCGATGCTTTCTTTCCGTTCCCTGACAATATCGCACGTGCAGCTCGGAGCAGCGTTGAATATATTGCTCAACCCGGCGGCTCAATTCGCGATGATTTAGTTATTAAGGCCTGCGACGATAAGAATATCGCAATGATAATGACGGGACATAGATTATTCCATCATTAAATTAAAAAATTCAAAATGATAAATTTAATTTTAGCGGGCGGACTCGGCAATCAAATGTTTCAATATGCTTTTGCCCGCTGTCTTTCATTGAGGCGCGGCGACGTTCTAAGAATGTCGAGATATTATTGCAGAACCGGCGTCAGTAGACCTTACGCGCTTAATAACTTAAAACTTTCAGAAGATGTCAAGTTAATGAATAAAGCGCAAGAATATATCGCTGTTACTAAATTTCGCATTGCTAATAAACTTTGCAAATTTTTCAAAAAGAAAAATGATTTTATTAGTAAAAATTTTATAATCCAGCTTGATATTCCTGATAAGTACGAGTCTAAATTTCTGACTCCGAAACGCAGGGGGGGGTATCTGATTGTGTGCGGATACTTTCAAACTTGGAAATATTTTGCAGATTACGAGCAATTAATAAAAGACGAATTTACTGTCTCTACGCCTCCTTCTCAGGAAAATTCAAAAATGATTAAAGAGCTTGAAAGCTGTGAAAGCGTTTGTGTTCATGTTCGTCGCGGTGATTATCTTCTTGATGTTAATGCAAATTTAGGCAATGTTTGCAGCTACGAATATTATGACCGAGCTATAAAATTCATGAAGGAAAAATTAAATTCACCGATGTTTTATTTTTTCTCGAACGATCACAGCGAAATCGAATGGCTAAAAGCTAATTGGAATTTTCCTGACGCAAATATAAAATATGTTGACCTTAATAACTCTGACTATGAAGAATTAAGATTAATGTATTCGTGCAAAAATTTTATAATCGCAAACTCGTCTTTCAGCTGGTGGGGAGCATATTTGAGCCGAAATAAAAATAAAATCGTCTGTGCTCCTTCAAAATGGCTTAATGAAATGCAGGCGATAGAAAATAATATTTTGCCTCCTGACTGGAACGTTATAAGCGTTGAAAGGACTGATTAATTAGTGAGTGTTGTAATTACTCGACGGAAAAATGAAACAAAAATGCCATTAATTTTTTCTTTGGATAATGATCCGTTTTACTCGCGAAGTAACCTTGAATATTTAGAAAAAGTTACTTCAGAAATTGACTCTGGAGTTGCCAAACTTGAAGAACATGAATTGATTGAAATCTAAATCATGAAAATTTTGTGGGACGATAGAGCTTGGGCTGAATATCTCGATTGGCAGGAAAAAGACAGGAAGACTCTGAAAAAAATTAACGCCGTCATTAAAGATATTCAGCGTAATCCTTTTGTCGGTATTGGAAAGCCAGAGCCTTTGACTGGAAATTTATCAGGCTGGTGGAGCAGAAGAATAGATAATGCTAACAGAATCGTGTATAAAGAACAAAATGGAATAGTCGTAATTGCTTCATGCAAAGGACATTACGATTGAAATTAAATTTCAGAAAGGACAAAAATTTTATGAACGTTATTTTAATCGGCGGCGGCGGCCGTGAACACGTTATTGCTAAATACATCGCCAAAAATTCAAAAATCGAAAATCTTTACGCTTTGCCCGGCAACGGCGGAATTTCAAAATTCGCTGAGTGCGTGAAAATTTCTGCTGAAGACATTGACGGCATCGTTAAATTTGCAAAAGATAACGCCATTGATTTTGCCGTTGTTGCGCCCGATGACCCTTTAGCTTTAGGCGCGGTCGATAGGCTTGAAGAGATCGGCGTTAAATGTTTTGGGCCGACTCAAAACGCAGCAATAATTGAAAGCAGCAAAATTTTTGCAAAAGAGTTAATGACAAAATACAACATTCCTACAGCAAAATATAAAATCTTCACAAAAATCGACGAGGCTTTATCTTATGTCGCTGTTTCAGATTGCCCGATTGTTATTAAAGCTGACGGCCTCGCAAAGGGCAAGGGCGTAACTGTCGCTGAGAATTTCCAGCAGGCTCGTGAAGCTATTATGTCCTGCATGAAAGATAAAACTTTCGGCAAGAGCGGCGAACGTATCTTAATAGAAGAATGTTTAACAGGCCCGGAAGTTACTGTCTTGGCCTTCACTGACGGAAAAACTTTAATTCCCATGATCTCATCAATGGATCATAAACGCGCCTACGACGGTAACAAAGGCCCTAACACCGGCGGAATGGGAGTAGCTGCTCCGAATTTTTATTACACTGAAGCAATCGCCGACGAATGTATGAAAAAAATTTTTATCCCGACTATGAACGCAATGAACGCCGAAGGACGAAAATTCAAAGGCTGTTTGTATTTCGGACTAATGCTCACAAAAGACGGTCCGAAGGTAATCGAATATAACTGCCGTTTCGGAGACCCCGAAGCTGAAGCCGTTTTGCCTTTACTCGACAGCGATTTATTTGAAATCATGTTAGCCGTCAGAGAAGAAAGATTGAACGAACTCGAAATTAAATTCAAAAATGCTGCTTCATGCTGCGTTGTCGTTGCGTCGAGAGGCTATCCTGCGTCATATTTAACGGGCTATGAAATTGACTTCGGTGACTCTGAAAAAATTCCGGGTGTTGAAGTCTTCCATGCAGGAACTAAACGTGAAGGCGATAAATATTTTACATCCGGTGGTCGTGTCTTGGCCGTTAATGCAGTCGCTGAAAATTTTGCTGCTGCTCGTGAAAAAGCCTACGAGGCTGTAAAATTAATCAGTTTTGAAGGCGCGCGCTATCGAACGGATATCGGCGGCTAAAAATCATGAAAAAAAATTTGCCTTTATTAATAATCGCTGTTGTTTTTATTATTATGTTTTCGTTCATAAATTTTAAGGACAACGGCGAAATTGATAACTCCGAAAAAGTTTTTAACGTCGGCGTCCTTGCTTATCTAGGGGTAAATGAGAAAGATTTTCAGAAAGGCTTAGATAATTTCCGGGACTTCGCGTCTAAAAATGACGAACTATTAAAAGATGATTTTATAAATTCACTCGTCCAAAATCGGCGGATGATTCATTTTTATGATTCTTTAATGGCTTTGATAATGGACTTAAGAGCAAAAAAACTTGACGAAATAGTTTTGCCTGAAAGTGTCGGAGATTATCTTCTTAGCCATAATAATTTTTATCAAAATGCTTTCTCGACAGAAATTTTGTCGTCGGGAGTCTGCTTCGGTTTCAGAGAAGATAACGTCGAGCTCATGAAAGAATTTAATAACGCTTTGAACGGAATGAAAGCCGACGGAACTCTCAAAAAATTCGCGGATCAATACGTTATCGTTTCACATGACCGCGACCCTGAACCGACACGTCCTGAAAAAATAAAAAGTGAATCTGAAATTAAAATTGCTGTAACAGGAGACATGCCGCCTATAGACATGTTCGCAGGCGACGGCAAACCTACGGGCTATAACACCGCTGTGCTTGCTGAGCTTAGCAAGAGACTAAATAAAAATATAAAATTCATTAACACTGACGCCGGAGGACGTTCAGCGGCTCTGCTTTCAGGACGCGCCGATGTCGTCTTTTGGTATAGGGCAACTCAAAGCACCATCGAAGGCGATGATCCTTTCGATAATCTTTTCAAAGACGCTCCGGAAGGTGTAATTCTTTCATCGCCGTATTATTCGTGGAAAAATGAAATCATAATCCGCCTGAATAATAATAAAAGCCTGTTAGGAATTTTCTCATCGGAAAAATAAAAATTTGTTATAATCTCTAACTTGAAAGGATTTTAGGAAGGTGAAATTTTGATAACAGATCGCATAAAAATTTCAAATGACGGCACGGGCATGAACGCTGCCTTGAATATCACAGATAATTTTGCAGTTTCTCTCGCTTTGACAAGAAAAGAATCTTTTCATTTAAGACTCTTAGCCGAAGAAATGTTTAATTTAGTTCGTTCTATAACTGGAGGCTTTGATGCTTACTTTTGGATCGAAGAAGAAAATCGGATTTGTAAACTTCGTCTTGACGTCCCTAAAATCGAACTTAATTATGAAAAACGCCGCGAACTTCTTTCAGTTTCAACTCAGGGAGAAAACACAGCAAGTCTCGGAATTATGGAAAAAATCCGCAATATCATCGAAGCAGGTTTGTATAACATCAGCGAAGGCTATAACATTCAGGCTCAATACGGCGCAGGAATGTTCAGCTACGGAGCTGTAGGTATTAATGACGTTGCAATGTCCGACGCAATTTTCGCTTGGTCAATGCAGAAATATAAATCTGAAATTGAAACCCGGCCTGACGAAACAGAAGCTCAAGACGAGTTAGAGAAATCTATAATCGCAAACATTGCTGACGATGTCCGAGTAGGCGTCCGCAAAGATAGTCTTAAAATCGTGATAGTTAAAAAATTTTAAGATATATTTAAGATTAGAGTAAATTTTAGAAAGGAAGATTTTTTATGTTAATCAACAAAACAAAAGACGGCGACACATTGACAATCGCCCTTGACGGCAGACTTGACACAACTACAACTCCTCAGCTTGAAGCAGAAGTTACGGGCAGCCTTGAAGGCGTAAAAAAATTCGTCATCGACATGGAAAAACTTGTTTACGTTTCATCAGCAGGTCTTAGAGTTTTACTCAAGGCTCAGAAGACCATGAACAAGCAGGGCAGCATGGTAATCAAAAACGTTTCCGACGAAATCAAAGAAATTTTTGAAGTTACAGGCTTCGACGAACTTTTGACAATCGAGTAAAAATAATAAAAATGCAGTTTGAAAAAAACGATGACGGCACTGTCTTAAAGCTCACGCTCGATAAAAAACTCAGTGCCGTTACAGCCGAGCAGCTTGAAAAAGAGCTTGAAGAAAAATTAGCCGGAGTTAAAGATTTTACAATCGATATGGCCAAGCTCGCTTATGTTTCATCGGCGGGACTTAGAGTTTTGCTCAAGGCTCAAAGACAAATTTCACAAAACGGGACGATGAAAATTATTAATGCCGTTCCTGAAGTCATGAGAATTTTTGAGACTACGGGCTTCAATGAAATTTTGAACATCGAGAAATAAAAACTTTCAATGCTTGATTTTCAACCTTTGACGCTGGACATGAAAGACATGGTTGACAGCTATACTTTTAAGTACGGCGAAAATTCTTGTCAACATTCTTTCGTGTCCTCTTTTTGTCTTTATAATAAATACGGCGATATGTTCTGCGAGAGTGAAAAATTCTTGTTTACTCTGCGTTCAAAACGCTGCAATGATAGCGAACGTGTTTATTTATTTCCTCATGGAGATTTTGAAGACACTGACGGAATTAAAAAGGCTTTGCAGAAAATTTGTGATGACGCTCACGAAAAAAATTGCCGCGTTAAATTTGAAACTTTGACAGAACGCGCTAAAAATATCGTTGCGAATTTATTTCCTGAAAAATTTTCAATCGAGAGCAGCCGCGATTATTCAGAATATGTCTATAAAGTTGATAAGCGTATTAATTTAGCTGGAGGCGCAATGCGTTCACGCAGAAAAAAAATTAACAGGTTCTTACGGAGACTTGAAAATAATTTCAGCATAAACACTATAGAAAAAAAACATATCCCTGAAATTAAAGATTTTCAAAGTAAATGGCTTGATAGCAAAATAAAAAAAGAAAACAACTCTGCTACAACATCGCAGCTAAAAAATGAAAATGACGGTATTCAAGTGGCTCTCGATAATTTTTTTGCTTTAGGTCTTTCCGGTGTTGTAATTATGATTGACGGGAAAATTTGCGGTTATGATTACGGTACGCCTCTTTCGGCAGATTGTTATGACTCAATGGTTCAAAAAGCGGATAGAAATATTCTTGATATTTACAGTGTTTTAGATTGGGAATTTATAAAATTTTCGTGCAGCGGACATATCTGGCTTAACTGTGAAGAAGACGTGGGTAATGCAGGACTTAGAGAATCTAAACTTGGTTATAAACCGGAATTTATGATTAATAAATTTATTCTGACTGAATGCTGAAAATAAAACAATGAATAAGATAGAAGCTAATATTTCGCTTTTTGCTATAACTTTTTTCGCGGCTATACAGTATGTTTTTCTTGCCGGAGTACCTGAGAATTTATCTCATTTTGCTTTTTTATGTGTTACAAATTTAATAGGCTTTTTCATAACACTCGCATTTTTCTTCGGCGAACTTTTTAGGCTTGATGTGCGTCAGGTAATTCAAAGTGCGATACTTTCTTGTGAATTAATCGGCTATAACTTCTTTATGCTGATGGGCGTAAAAAGTTTTGATCCTGCTGTAACCTCTTCGGTACTATCGTCTTATTTTGTTTTTATTTTTATTTTCGAGGCCGTTCTTTATCATAAAATGCCGACTAAAACGAGTTTTTTAAGCGTTTCTTTAGTCTTTATCGGTTTATTTTTCATGATAAATTTCGACGTAAAAAGTCTTTTGAAAATAGAAATTTTGTATTATTTAATCTCTAATGCTTTCTTTGCCGTTTATGTAATGAACGTTGGAAGCTACGCTAAATCATCTAATCCTTCGATCTTGGCAATGGGACAGATGTTTTTTTGTTTTCTATTTTCATTAATTTTATGGATATTCGAGATAATTTTCAAGTACGCGGCTTTTTCGCTCCCGACTGATAAGGATTTTTGGGTAGGCGTTATTTATACGAGCTTCTTTATACGCGGCCTTTACGGAATAATACAAATTTATGCTCAACGATACGTTAGCCCTCTGAACACTTCATTAATTTTTGCGTCTGAAATTGTTATGGCAATGCTTATATCGCCGTTATTGTCAGCAATTTTAGGCACAACGCCTGATGTAATAACACCGTTAAAAATTCTTGGAAGCGGTTTAATTATTTTAGGTCTTTTGGTAATGGAACCTGAATTTTTTAAGGCGGTCAGAAATCTTTTACACATAAAAATAAAATTACCTGAAAATCATAATCCCGTAAAAATAGGCGTGAACAAAAAAATTTTCGTAGTAATTCTCACTGCTGTTATTTATGTTTTTGTTGATATTCCTGTATTAATGACGGGATTTTTGCCGGATTACGCCGGAATAAAAAATTCAATTCCGTTCATTGCTGGATTTTTTTATGGAAATTACGGCGTTATAGGCTGCTGCATAGGATGTTTTATTTCATCGTCTGTCATGGGCGAAACTTTCAGCAGTATGTTATGGGAATGTTGGTGCTTAATTATAATTGGAAATTGCATATATTACGGCTGGCATTTGCTTTCAAAATCTCACAGAATACATTTCAAAAAGCTCAAGCATTATACAAGATACATAATTTTATCTTTTATAGCTTCTGTTTTATGCTTAAATCCTGATTATATGATTTCATATTTTTTAACTGGAATATTAATAGGGCTTCCTGTTAATATTTTATTTGGAAGTCTTTTGTATATAGAGCCTTTTGTGCCGTCTTTTGCAGCAGTAAAGTCCGACGCTGAATTTGAACTTGAAAATGTCAGCGGCAGTCTTGATAAAGCCAACGATTTTTTGCAGGATACTGCGATGGATAAGGGAGTAAATTTGAAACGTGTTTTTGAAATTGAAAGCTGTCTTGAGGAGCTTTCGATAAGGATTTTCAACGCTATTCCTGATGCAAAAATTAAAGTGAAAGTTATTTATTACAATGCAATTTCGATGAGGCTTAGTTATTCAGGCGTTAAATACAACCCGTTCAGAATTAATAAAGGCGAGGACGTTTTGGACATCATGAGCTTGAAAATTATAAAACACAGGGCGTTGAGAGCCTCATTTATCTTTCATTCAGGAGAAAATAGTATACATGTTGTTATGTAAAAATGAACTTGATAGTATTCTTTCGTCAGAGGATTGCTCTAAATGTCGATTTTGTTGTTCCTTCAGACGCTGTAGCCTTTGGGAAACTCCTTTGTTTGAGCGTGATTCAGCTGAAAAATTAAAGAAGATTTTTCCCGAAGCTGAGTTTAAGTTTTTTGGCGATTTTGCCACGATAAATATCGACGATTGCTATAAAACCACTGATCCTGAAGAAGAAGCTCTATGCTGGTTCAACAAGGGCAAAGGCTGTATTTTAGGAAATGATAAGCCGTTTGACTGCAGTGTGTGGCCTTTGCGTGTGATGAGAAAAAATAATGAACTTGTTATTGCGTTGAGTTCAGGTTGTAAAGTAATTTGCTCTAAACCTCTCAGCAAAATAAAAAAAATTTTAGATGACGGATTAGAAGAAAAATTGCTGGAATATGCAAAAAGATTTCCTGCTTTCGTAAAAGATTACAGGGAAGATTATGTTGTATTAAAAACATTGAAGGAGAACTTAATTACAAATGAGTAGGAAACCAATTAGAACAAAAGTTCAAAATATGGTGCTTGCAATCTCTATTGCTGCCTTAATCATTGCTTCAGCAGTAGGCATTATTAGTATGATGCGAATACAGGGCGACAGCGAGCGGGCTTTGATTAGCCAAATGGAACAGAATTTAGACAATATTACAATTAGTAAAGCTAATTTAGCTGAAGCTGAATTAGGACAATTTTCAAGTATTGTAGAAGAGTTTGCGTCGTATATTCACGAACTTTATGTCCACCCTGAAAATTACAAAGATTACGAAGTTTTCCCGCCAAGTTTAAGCAACGCCGGAATATACGCAATGCAACGTTCTATGACTGATGGAAATATAAACGTTAATGACGTTATAGGCGATGTAAAACTTCTCGGCAACCTTAGGCATATATGGGATCCGATTATACGCCAATACAACGGCATAATAACAGTAATGTATATCGGAACGGAAAAAGGTTTTATGCTTGCTTACGACCAATATTCTGATAGAGCTGTGCCTCAAAACGGCGTTGAAGAATATTATGACTACTTTAAGTCTAATTGGTATAATAAAGCAAAATCTGCTAATAAAACCATTTTTACCGAAGTGTATCAAGACGGCTATGATAGAGGATTAACAATAACATGTGCAACTCCGTTTTATAATGCCAATAATGATTTCATAGGCGTTGTAGCAATGGATATTTTAATTTCAGATTTATATAAAATGATAGTCGAGCTTGACTTGGGCGAAGATGACGATGCTTACGCTTTTTTAGTCGACGGCAACGGAAACATAATTGATAACGATAAAACGAGCGAAAAAACTAACCCATTAAATCAAGAAAAGGGCATAAATTCTTTTGTAGTATCTGAAATTTTAGCAGGAAAAACAGGTGTATCACTGGCCAAAGGCGAAAGTCATTTTGACTATACACAAACCGGGAACACAAACTTTTTAGGAGGTAAAATAGGAGTAACTGCTAATAACATTTATTTTGCCTATACCCCAATTAAAAGCACAGGCTGGAAATTTTGTGTAAGAATCCCTGAAAGTCTGATTTTAGCTCCTGTTCGTTCTGTTCAGCGCACTGTTATTTTTACAATTTTATTATTTTTAGTTGCATTTTTAATTATAATTTCAATTGTAACTATAGCGTCGCGAAAATTTGCAAAAAAATTAACAAAGCCGATTATTTCATTAAGCCGTGATGTTAAGGAAATTTCAAGCGGCAACTTAGATTATAGAGCAAAAATTCACGATAATGACGAAATAGGAGATTTAGCAAAGAGTTTTAATGATATGGCTGTATCTCTTAAAGATTATATTAGAGATTTAGCGGCCGTTACAGCTGAAAAAGA
>JAFVEW010000310.1 GCA_017475805.1 Synergistaceae bacterium
ATTTTCCGTCAGGATAGTTATGTGCTTCTCGTCTGAAAAACTCAAAATGAACACACCAGCGCATGTCAAGCTGATTTATAGCCCTCGCCATCATTTCGCTTAAACGTTCAAGTTCTTTAGCAGTGGAACTTTCGATGTCAGGACCTGTGAGCCAAAATCCAGTAAGGAATCCGCCGTTTTTAAGACCCATGATTTCAGGCGCGACCATGTGAGAAAAATTCAGAAGTTCGGCGAACCCATCATTGTATTTAGAAAATAAAGACAAAATTAAAATCCTTTCTAAAAATACTGAGATAAAGTGCGGCTGTGATAAAACAACCGCACAAATCTTTTAGTGTTGTTTATCCTGTCTTAAAACGTTGGACGTTGCTACATAACTATCTTGATATTTGACAGCTCTGCTGAAAATTTGACTTAATAACGGGTCATATTTAGCAAGAACAGCCAAAACCTGAACGCCAAAGGCAAAAAGAGCGATGCCGATAATGACGTTGACATAATTTCCTGCTCCAAGACCGCCGGGAAAAATGAGCGTGATACAAAGCAGCATTAACAGCAAGAACAAAACGCGATCACAGCCGCAAATAAGTTGCGGACGTGTTAAACTTTTACGCACAGGGATAACCCTGATTTCTTCATTGTTGTGTAACATCAGAGAATTAAACAGCCTTCCGTAGTGATGAAAGTGCTTGCGACAGTGGATAATGCTCCCATCATTGAACCGACAAGAACAATCATCATTACCATTTTGCCGAAGTTGCCTAAGTCTCCGCCGAAAATCAGCATACCGCCAGCGAAGAAAATACCAATCATTGAAACAAGTAACGCAGTCCTGCCTGAAAAAGCATTAACGAGCTTGTCAAGCGCGGTATTCCAAGGCAGGTCGTTCTGACTTGCAAGTGCCGCGATTGGGTAACAAAACAGTGCAAGGATAGCGACAATAGCTAAAATAGCCATCCTGCATCGAAAAAAACGTGAAGAAAAATTTTTGCACATCAATTAAAACTTCCTTTCTAACCTAAAAATTAAAATCTCAAGAAGAATACAAACGCACGTAACTGGACATTGTTTTCTTTCAAAAAATCACCTCCTTAAGTCATGAAAAACATATTGCCCGTCATGAATCCCATCGACAGCAACGAGTTCTGAGAGTTTCGGGCCGATATGTGAATCTCTTACAAGGAAAGCGACAACATCAATGGCTTCAGCGATAAGTTCTCGCATTGGACTTTGAGATACTTCTGAAATGAGTTGCTCAATACGTAGAAGACCAGCACGAGCATCATTGGCGTGAACAGTGCAAACTCCGCCGGGATGTCCTGTATTCCATGCTTTGAGCATGTCGAGAGCTTCTTTGCCTCTAACCTCACCGATAATTATTCTGTCCGGCCTTTGGCGCATAGTGATTTTTAGTAAATCTTGCATGGAAACGTCTGAAGTGGTACGCATGGAAACAAAATTTTCCATTGAGCATTGCAGTTCACGGGTATCTTCGAGAATAATTAAGCGGTGTTTAGGCGTTAAAATCTTCATTTCATTGATAACTGCATTGACGAAGGTAGTTTTTCCTGTGCCAGTACCGCCGACAACAAGAATATTTTTTCGTGATGAAATGGCTTCTTGTAGAATCTGAATATCCTTATCATCAGCACGCCCTGCTTCAATGTATTCAGCCAAAGAGAAAACAGCCGAAGCCTTTTTTCTTATGTTGAAACTCGGATTAGGGACTACAGGCGGAATGACCCCTTCGACACGGCTTCCATCGCCGGGAAGTTCACCCTCGACTTTAGGGTGATGATAGTTAATGACAGTCCCGACCATATGAGAAATAGTGCCAAGCATTTGCAACGCTTGAACATCCTCCATTTTGCAAAGAAATTCCATGCCGGAACCGATTTTGTCTATCCAGACCGTGCCATCAGGATTCAGCATAATTTCAATGACCTGCGGATTATCCATAGCTTTCCTGACGTTTTCTCCCATTTCACGGCGCAGTTTTTCGAGATTACGCCTGTTGACTTCGTTAGTAGTGTTAGTAATTTCAGCCGTTTTAATCTTCCTCCTAATCAAGCCATATTATTTTCTTAAGGGCAGTTGCTATCAGATCAAGTCCC
The DNA here is from genome assembly GCA_017475805.1 of Synergistaceae bacterium. The sequence continues at coordinate 2,115 of JAFVEW010000310.1, forward strand.
ATATGCAAAAGAAATTCGTTGCCGGAAATTCCCAAAGCTCTGCAAAATTTTGAAATAGTGGGTATTGTAGGAAAATGAGTACCCTCTTCAATTTTGGAAACTTGTGACTGAGCTATGCCAGCTTTTAGTGCCAGTTCGCTCTGCGTTAAATGAGCTTTTTTGCGAAAATAAATCATTGTGTTCGCAAAAATTCTGTCCATAAAAAACACTCCTCTTTAGGCACGCTGAAAAGAGTGTTGAATTTTCCTAAAGAATGTGAATCAGAACGAATAACACTGACACCGCTATAATTAACGCTATAGTTAAATTGATTAATCTGCTTTTTCCTTGTTCAGTAAGCCCGCGAAATAAAGCAAGACCGCAGACAGGGATAAGAGCAAGCGGAATAATCCAACCAGCGGGAGCTTTAAGCAGAGCTTCAACTGGAGAATGTCCCCAGCCTTTGCCCGCAACAGCCGCACCGCCGATAAACGAGATAAGGCACAGGAAAAATATTCCCAAACAAACAAAGACAACAGGAACGAAAAAGTCGTAAATCCAGGCTCTTTTTCTCTGTTGATTCAAAGAAACTGATAAAAGAGCTTCTGAAATCCTTTGCTGAAGCGTATTATTGGCGCGATTAATTCTGAAAAAAACTTTGACGAAAACCCAAATAGCATCATTAGCTCTTATACCTTGAATTTGAGAAAATTCGTCAATAATTTTCCTTTCTTCTTCGTTGCAATCACTGAAAAAAGTTGTCAAAATGTTTTCAGCTTTTTCTTTCTCAAAATTCTCGAACGAAGCTTTTTCATCTTGTTCAGCTGGGTTAAAATCCTGTGTCATGGCATTTACTTAAGCGGCATCTTTGCCTATACCAATATCATCAAACATTTTCCAGCCGAGAGAACGCCAGCGTTTTAACTCAGCACGATTCCCGAGCGGCATTTCAATAGCGGCTTTTGCGATTGAAAGACGGCCTGAATATAAATCGTCAGCAACACGATCAGCGAGGTCGGGACAGTCGATAGTCGCACCGCGTTTTTCTGCTTCGATTTTTATTTTTGAATTATTGAAAAGCTCAAATTTGTGAGGCTCGCCGTAAAATGTATTTCTAACTACATGCAATTCGCCCGGCACAACGTCCATATATTCTTTTAGAAGTTCAACGCTATCCCTTTGACGGTTAATAAGCCAAAATGTGATTAATGTCCGATTAAGTTCTTCAAGACTTTCGATTAAAGTCCCTGCAAATTTTTTAATTGCTTCTCCAGAACGGGCTGCAAAATTTACTACAATATCCATGTCTTTAGTGTCGCAATGATTAACAAGTTCAATCCAGCCGTCAGCATTGTCAAGTGCAAGAAAAACAACTTCAACATTCTCATTATTCGCAAATGTTTTTCCAACATCAGGATTGCTTGTATCGCTTTCAATGAGAAGAATTTTCCTTTTTAAGAATTGCGTTAAAAAGTCTATTAGAAGCATACTTAAAATACTTTTTCCGACTCCGCCCTTACCGCCTGTTACAAAATATAATGAACGCATTTTATAAATCCTCCGTATCAGGTTTTACTTCAAAATACGCACTGCTGTGTGATATTTCATTGTCTTTAGTGGCTTCATTGTTTTCATCAACAGTAGGAAGTGATTTCCTTAGTTCTTCATAAATATTTGAAACAGAAACTTCAGAATCGGTAGTGTTCATATTTTTAATAGCATTTGTGAGAACATCAGTATTTATTGAATGCTCGATTGATTCCAAATCGTATTCCGAATCGCTATCACTGCATTCAGTAAAAATTTTTTTATCATCTTTGCTTTGTTTCTTGCGTCTTTTTCCTTGTGTCATGGAATTAAAAATGCGCCAAAAATACATTGCTGAACTTTTATTGAACTTCAATCCGGCTCGCGTAAAGTGTTCCAAGATTTCTGCTTCTGAGTAATTCTTATCTTTTGCATTGAGAATACTTGGTAAAAGATAAGCAACCGCCTCTTTTATTTTTAATAGAGAACGCTGTTTTTCAGGAAGTTCAAAAAGATCATTTTTAATTTCTTCCAAAGTCTCGAGATTTATAAAAACTTCATTGCCTTTTCTGGTAATGACGCTTTCCAAACTAATCACTCCTTGTGCAATATTTGAAAATGAGATTAACACGACATAAAAAAATATTCGTAAAACGAATAATGGAGAAATATTCGTAAAACGAATAATAAAAAGCTAACTTGTATACTCAGGAAAATTATTGAAAAAAAATAAAAGGGAACTTGGACAAGCAGTCCCTTTGCCGTACAAAATACTCTGTATTTTGCAGTCAAAGAGAGTATGCAATGTAATCGAGTCTGTCAAGCAAACTGTGTAAGAAGTTTCTCTTACGCTACGAGAGAGAAGCGATCCATAAATTTCACGTAGAAGTAATTCAAGGCTTTTTTCCAGTCTCGTAGTGGCATTGTCCATTTTTTAGACGCTTGAACTA
>JAFVEW010000311.1 GCA_017475805.1 Synergistaceae bacterium
CTACTTCCTACTTCCTAACTAAGAATTCAGGGGGTATCCATCAATAATGGATCAGCAGGAAGTATTTGAGCAGCAGGAAGCAACACAAACAGCAGCACAGACAGACGAGCGTGAACCGGAAACAATGCAGGAAGCTCTTGACCAGTACGGCGACAACGTACATTTAAGACGCGGCGAGACAAAAATCGGCACGGTTATTGGCAAAAGCGACGCAGGTTTCCTTGTTGATATAGGCTTTAAGTGTGAAGGTCTCCTTCCGATGAGAGAATACACTAATCATTCTCTCGTTGAGACAGAGCCTGAACCTAAACCGGGCGATCAGATTGAAGTCGAAGTCGTTAATGTCAGAGACGGCGAAGAAGCTCAGTTATTGCTCAGCCGCTGGAGACATGAATTTGAAAAACGCTGGGCAAAACTTGAAGAGTTAGCAGCCGCTGACCCTGTAATGACCGTCAAAGGCGTAAGCAGAGTCAAAGGCGGCCTCATGGTCGAATGCTGCGGGCTTGAAGGTTTCATTCCCGTTTCTCATTTGACATTAGCAGGCAAAGGCGCGAATCCTCAAAATTTTGTCGGACAGAATATCAAAGTCAAATTGCTTGACCATGACAAACGCAAACATCGTTTAGTTTTTTCACGCCGCGAACTCTTAGAGGCCGCTGAAAACGAACGCAAAGCGAAATTTTATGCTCGCGTCCACGAGGGCGACGTTCTTGAAGGTGAAGTCAGCAGCTTAACAGACTTTGGTGTATTCGTGAATCTCGGCGAGATGGACGGACTCGTTCACTTAACGGAAATCACTTGGAAACGCAGTTTCAAACTTCGCGAAATGTTCAAAAAGGGCGACAAAGTTACAGTCAAAGTAACGGGCATCGACAAAGAGAAAGACAGAATTTCTCTCAGCATTAAGCAGGTCAGCGGCGATCCTTGGGACACTGTCAGCGAGAGAATCCATAAAGGCGACGTCTTCAAAGGCACAGTAACGAACTTAACAGAGTTCGGCGCATTTGTCGAAATCGAACCGGGCATTGAAGGACTTGTTCACGTCGGCGACATCAGCTGGACAAGAATCAAAAAGCCCCGCGACGTTCTCAAAAAAGGCCAAGAACTTGAAGTTCTCGTTCTCGACATTGACACAGAGAAAAAACGAATCAGTCTCGGCATCAAACAGCTTCATGATCCTTGGTCAGATGCTGATAAACGCTACCTGCCCGGACAGGATATTAAGGTTAAAGTCGTAAGGCTTGCTGACTTCGGCGCATTCGTTGAAGTTGAAGAAGGCGTTGAAGCCTTGATTCATATTTCACAACTCAGCCGCAAGCGCGTTGAAAAACCTGCCGATGTTCTTAAGGAAGGCGACGAGGTTACAACTCGAATCCTTGAAGTAAATCCTGAGCAGCGCAGAATGAGACTCTCTCTTGCAGCTCTCGAGCCTGAGCCGGAACCGGAAGTTGTGCCGGAGCCTGAAGAGAAAGAAATGCCAAAGCCAGAGCAGAAAGCTGAACGCGGTGAAAAATCAGAACGCCGTGAACGCAAGGGCGGAAAATCACGCGCTAAGAGCGTTAAAGAATCCGGCGGCTACGAAGACGACGAGGAAGCACTTGAATACAATCCTTTCGCCGAAGCCTTCAAGGGTGCAGACTGGAACAATTAAAATACAAGTAGGAGTTAGGAATTAGGAAGTAGGAACTAAAAAAAACTTTTCTGCTTCCTGATTCTTAATTTTTTTATTTTTTTAGGGAGAAATTTTCATGGAATTTTTTGAATTAGTAAAAGATAGATTTTCTTGCCGCAAATTTTCCTCAAAGCCTGTCGAAGACGAAAAGCTCAACAAAATTTTAGAAGCTGCCCGGCTTGCACCGACTGCTAAAAACGCCCAGCCTGTAAAAATTTGGGTAATTAAAAGTCCCGAAGCTCTCGAAAAAATTAAATCTTCTGCGCCATTCGCTTGGCTTAAAGACGTTAATATCATTTTAGCTGTCGGCGGAACAACTGAAGGAGCTTTCATAAGACCTTCGGATAATCGCAATTTTGGAGACGTTGATGCGACAATCGTAGCGACTCATTTAATGCTCGCAATCGAAGCCGCAGGACTCGGTACAACATGGATCGGAATGTTCGATGAGCCTAAGGTCAAAGAATTATTCCCGGAAATGAAAGATTATGATTTAGTTGCTTTGTTCCCTGTAGCTTATAAGGCCGACGACGCAGAGCCTTCTGACCGACACGAAAAAAGAAAATCAAAAGACGAATTAGTAAAAATTTTATAGAAATTAAAAAATTAAATTCTTAAATTGAAAAAGATTGAATTAATCCGGGCGTTTGTTGCTGTAAAAATGCCCGACGAAATTTCAGAAGAACTTGAAAATTTTTTGTCCGAAGTTCGGCCTCTTGCGAATATTAAGTGGGTGAAATTCGGACAGTTTCATATTACATTAAAATTTCTTGGCGAACTTGAGTCGGGTGTAATTGCACGCGTAAAAGATTCTTTAATGCCGATAAAAAATTTCACGCCTTTTGATATAAATCTTTCGTATATAGGCGCGTTTCCGAACTTAAATTCTCCACGAGTTATATGGCTGTCGGGCGATGAGGGCGCAAAAGAACTCACGCAACTTTCTAAAAAAGTCAACGATATTTTATTTGAAGACGAAGAATTAGAACGCGACACTAAAAAATTCAAAGCCCATTTGACTTTAGCGAGGCTTCGTGAAGGAACACAACGCCTCCCCGAAGAACTTGTCAGAAAGCTCGGAACCGTTAAGAATTTTTCGTGGCAATGCGATGAATTATTTTTAATGCGCAGCGAACTCACGACGAAAGGGCCAATTTATACGGAACTTTTATAAAAAATTGTTGCGATTGAAACATAAAAATCTCTCTCGTGAATTTATAATTTTAGAAAATTTATGAGGGAGATTTTTTATTATGATTCGTAAAATTATTCACATTGACGAAAATAAATGCAACGGCTGCGGCTTATGTGCTCGTGCCTGCCACGAAGGAGCTATTGATATAGTTGACGGCAAAGCGAAATTGACCCGCGAAAATTTCTGCGACGGATTCGGCGATTGTCTTCCTAATTGTCCGACGGGCGCAATAACTTTTGAAGAGCGTGAAGCTCCTGCTTACGATCAAGAAGCTGTCGAACGCGCAAAATTCACCGGAAATAAATCCGGCTGTCCAGGCTCGGCTATGATGCAATTCTCAAGAAAAACAAAAATCGAAAATTCAGAAACAAATTCAAAATTAGAATCTTGTCTCGCTCAGTGGCCGGTGCAAATTAAATTATTACCTGTTCAAGCTGAATTTTATAAGGATGCTGATATTTTAATCGCAGCCGATTGCACAGCTTACGCCTACGCAAATATTCATAAAGAATTTATGAACGGCCGGGTAACTTTAATAGCCTGTCCTAAACTTGACGGAGTTAATTACGCTGAAAAACTTTCGCAAATTTTCGCGCTTAATGACATCAAAAGCGTTACTTTAGTGCGAATGGAAGTTCCATGCTGCGGCGGCTTAGTCCGAATGACAGAAGAAGCATTGAAACTCAGCGGCAAGGCTGAAAAAATTAAATTTGAAGTTCATGTAATTTCAAGAACAGGAGAAATTCTTAATTAAAAAAATATAAATAAATATTCTCAAATTCCGGCATGATGATAAAATTAGTATAAATTCACAAAATTTATTTTAGAAAGTGTGTAAAAATGCCGCGAGATTTTTCTCGTCGCTAACACATAAAGGGGAATTTTATAATGCCGGAAACAAATTTATCCGAGTTAATAACGAAAATATTTAGAGAAAATCGCAGGACTTTCATGACTCTTAAGCAAGTCGTTTTTCATATGCCCACGCAGGCAAAACGCGACTTTGGAATTTTGAATCTCACTAACGCAGCTGAGATGCAAAAAATTTTGACTCCTTTTTTAGACAATAAAAAATATGTTTTTCATAGGCGCGGAACTTTTATTTTTATTATCGAGCCGAAGCCTCATGAAGATTTTATTTTAGATACTCTCGAAAAAAAAGCCCGGACTCCTAAGGATATTGCGCGCCTCGTTCCGTTCTCAAAAAAAGAAACATCAGAGCTCATCGCAGGACTTATCAATAAAGATATATTAAAGCTCACTCTTGACGATGACCTTCAGACAAGAATACGAATTAACGAAAAAAGAAAAGATAATCAGTCTGAGTCTGAAGCAAAAGCCGAAGAACCTAAGCCCAATCCTTATGCTGAATATACCGTTGAAAATTTCAGGACGGCTTTTCATTCGCTTGATAACGGAAGAATTTTTGTGAGGATTTGCGACCTTAGAAAAACTTTAAGATGGCCTCGTGCGATTTTTGACAGTGCTTTGAAACAGCTCCGCGACGCTAAATTAATTCAGCTTCATGCTGGCGACGTTACGTTGATGACGCCTGAGGAAATTCAAGATTGTTTCGTCGACGAAAATAATTTCAGAATGGGTACGGTTACATGGCATGGAAGATAATAAAATTCTGACGAAACTCCGCGAAAATAATCCTTTTGTTTCGTCTGCATCGCCGCTGCCTTGGGAAAATAAAAATCCTGATTTATTACAGCTTAGTCGTGAAGCTCCTGAAGACATAGAGCAATTAATGCGGCATAAACGCCGTGAACCTTCGACTCCTTTAGCAGGGCTGATACTTGGAGAAGCAGGCGCGGGAAAAACTCACATGCTGACTCGAATTTTAAGGCGGCTTAGAGGCAGCTCTGTTAAAGCTGTCTTCGTGGCTGTGAAGACTTTTCGAGATCCGGGCAGCGTTACGAAACATTTACTTGATGAAATCTTTATAAGTCTGAAAAGAATCCATAGCAACGGACGTACTCAATTTGACATGATTATGAGCGAGTTCGCTGCGTCGTATCAAGAACGTCGACAACAGGAAGATTATTTATTAGATATTCGCTCGCAAGTTGCGAAAGATATTCCGGGACTCGATAGAAATTTTCTAAAATGTTTCACTAATTATCTTTCAGCAGAAGACGCTGCAACTAAAAACGATTTACTTGACTGGCTCAGCGACGGTCTTGAAGGCGATGATGCTATGAGGCTAGGACTTCCTGAACGTGATTTGAACTCTATGAGCGATTCAAGACGCGAGCAAGAAGCAGAAAAAGTTTTAATAGCTCTTGGACAAATCTTAGCTTATGCAAAAGTTTTAATGGTCGTTTGCTTTGATCAGATGGACGCAATGAGAGAGCGCGAATTAATTTCAGCATGGGGAAATATCATTAACTTATTAATGAATGATTTATCGGGGATTTTGCCGTTATGTTTCGTTCGTTCGGAAATTTGGAATGATGTTTTTATGCCCGTGCTTGATGACGCTGTTGTATCTAGATTGAGAAATAATACAATGATAATGAAAACTTGTTCGCTTGAGCAGGCTAAATTATTAATTAGAGCAAAAATTGAATATGTCTTCGGCAATGAATCTCAAAAAATTTTTGACTGGCTTATAGCTCGAATGGGCAGCACTTTACACGACGGTTATTCGCCGCGTTCTGTAATTGAGTTAGCTAATCACGCAATCACAGCGACAGGAACAATGACGTCCGAAAATAAAATGTCGCAAATGCCTGAAAATGACGACGAAGAGATTATTATCGAAACGATTAAGAAAGCCTACGAAGACGAATATAAAAAAGTTGAAGCAGAGCCTAATGTTTGGCCGCCTAACGCGGAGCATTTAACGCTTGCTCTCGAAGTTTGGCTGAAATCTTTTGAGGGCTTTGAATTTCAAAAAAGCGAATTGAAAAATATTAAATTAATCGGAAAATATCGCGGCAAAGATTTTGTTTTCATTATCATTATTGGCAAAAGCCATTTTCTCGCAAGTTCAGGGTTCAAACGCGGTACGGATTTCCTAAGCGAACACTCCGAAGCTTTTTGTTGCTACATTTCTGAGGAAACAATTCATAAGTCAACCTGGAAGCAAGCTAACGACGCCATGAAAAATTTTAAGAAAGTTGGTGGCCATGTTTTAATGCTTGACGATAAGACTAGAATCCGTTGGTATGCTCTCACGGCGTTGATTAATAGAATCGACAACGGCGACGTAAATTTATATCTTAAAAGTGGCAACAGGCCTGCAACTCGCTACGATATAAAAAAATTCGCTCAAAAAAATATCAAACTCGTTGACTTCCCGTTTGATGATATTAATGATAGTGTTGCTAAAAATGATGGCGATAAAGGAAACTTTGAATTAAAAATTTCCCCCGATTTTTCAAAGATAGGTTCTCACGAAGTTAACGACGCATTGGTGTTTAACGTTTTGAGCAGCATTCTAGATGCTTCGCCCATGAAGATGCAGAGCGTAAAGAAAGCCCGTGAACTTCTGGCTCAGCGCAGCATAGAGATGACCTGCGAAGAATTAGTTTCGTTTTTGAAACGCGAAGAGACTTTCAAGATTTATAAAAACGATGTTGATGATCCTCTCGTAACGTTCTCGGGGAATCGCTGAACTTTTTCAAAATGTCCATCGAATGTTACGTAACCGTGAGCGATTTATCACTTTGTCAGCGATGCCCAGCACTATTCGCGTATAAAATTCACAGGCGCGAGAGATCTGCTTGGAGAGTCGGCATTAAAGGCGACGGAGAGTCTTATGGAGCTGCTTTTCATAGTGAAATTTCTGAGAAATTTTTTCATGCAGCCTCGAATCCTGATAGCTCTCTCTACGACGAAATAAATTTTGCGGCATCAAAAGGAGCGGAAACGCTTGAAAAACTCGTCCGCGAAAAATGTTTTATTCCATTCGTGGAAACTAAG
>JAFVEW010000312.1 GCA_017475805.1 Synergistaceae bacterium
ATTTTCCGTCAGGATAGTTATGTGCTTCTCGTCTGAAAAACTCAAAATGAACACACCAGCGCATGTCAAGCTGATTTATAGCCCTCGCCATCATTTCGCTTAAACGTTCAAGTTCTTTAGCAGTGGAACTTTCGATGTCAGAGCCTGTGAGCCAAAATCCAGTAAGGAATCCGCCGTTTTACTACAGCTGTAAAATAAAGAAACCCTGTTAATACAGGGCTTTTCATTATAGTATCTTTTTGATACAATTTTTCTGCTAAATTTATTAAAAGCGAGGAGATTATAAAGTGTCTAATCTTACTGTGTCAACTGTTAAAAGTTGTATTAGTGAGGCTATTTCTGTGTTGAACGATATTCAAAAATCGGAGTCTCAGACTTTCTATAAAAATTTGCTCAGAAGCACTATAAACACGCTTTCAAACGCTATTCATCAGTGTGAAAGCTACGAAAAAGCTAAAAATTTTAACGATGAAGTATTTATCATCGAAAACGGGGTCGTCCGCAAAGCAAAAAAAGAAGAAATCTTCAAACTTGTTCGCCGTCTTGAAGACATTTTATAGGTCGGACAACATATTTTGTTTCTATCGTTTTCAAAATAACTTCGCCCGGTGCATTAGCAAACGCTTTGCGCCGGTTTTTTTTAGAAACTATTAAGTCATTATTGTTATTAATTCGCCCTAAACTTATCCATTTATGCTTAACTTTGCCGTTCTCTCTATAAGCAATAACTTCATAGAGATACTTCCTTCCGTTAATTTCTTTTGTTATAATTGCCATAATAAAAACTCCTTTTTGATGTATTTATATTATAAAGGATATTTTTATTTTTTACTAACACATTTACTAACATAAAAGAAAATATTAATAATCGCTGAGTAAAGAATTTAATAGCTTTGTTTCATATCAGAATGATAATTTTTTGAAGCTGAAGTCCCGGCTTCTTTCAACCATTAAGACATTAAGAAAAATCCGTAAAAAAGCGAATTGAAATTCAAATTTTATTTAATTAAAATCGCATTCGCGCTTCGAAGTCGCGATAACGATTTTACTTTTAAGAAATTTTCATGCGCGGCACTTCGGCGGGATACTTCTGAAATGAGTTGCTCAATACGTAGAAGACCAGCACGAGCGTCATTAGCGTGAACGGTGCAAACGCCGCCGGGATGTCCTGTGTTCCATGCTTTGAGCATGTCGAGCACTTCTTTGCCTCTGACTTCACCAATAATTATTCTGTCCGGCCTTTGGCGCATCGTGATTTTCAATAAATCCTGCATGGATACGTCTGAAGTGGTACGCATGGAAACAAAATTTTCCATTGAGCATTGCAGTTCGCGGGTATCTTCAAGAATAATTAAGCGGTGTTTTGGCGTTAAAATCTTCATTTCGTTGATAACTGCATTGACGAAGGTAGTTTTGCCTGTACCAGTACCACCGACAACAAGAATATTTTTTCTTGATGAAATAGCTTCGCAAAGAATTTGAATATCCTTATCATCAGCACGCCCTGCTTCAATGTATTCAGCCAAAGAGAAAACAGCCGAAGCCTTTTTTCTTATGTTGAAACTCGGATTAGGGACTACAGGCGGAATAACACCTTCGACACGGCTTCCATCGCCGGGAAGTTCACCCTCGACTTTAGGGTGATGATAGTTAATGACAGTCCCGACCATATGAGAGATAGTGCCGAGCATCTGCAACGCTTGAACATCCTCCATTTTGCAAAGAAATTCCATGCCGGAACCGATTTTGTCTATCCAGACTGTACCGTCAGGATTCAGCATAATTTCAATGACCTGCGGATTATCCATAGCCTCCCTGACTTGTTCACCCATCTCACGGCGGAGTTTTTCAAGATTACGCCTGTTTACTTCATCACTTGTATTTATGATGTCAGTTGTTTTTGTTATCATCACCATTTTCTTCCTCTTCCACGTTAACAACAGTGATTTCCAAAGCCCAATCGGGTAATTTATTGACTTCAGCTTGCACAAAATTGATATAATCACGAAACGTGATGCCATACACGTAACAAAGCATTAGCGTATACTCCTTGCAAGCCCAGTTATCACCGTCTTCAAATCTTGATATTGCGGACTGACTTATGCCACTGCGTTTAGCAGCTTCACGTTGAGTAAGTTTTGCTAACTTCCGAAAGTGTTTCAAAGCAACGCCATATGAACGGTCATTGCCGATAACACATAACTTCTTTCTACTCTTCATAAAAACACTCCTTAGAGTTCGCGGTAGAACGCGAAAATTTTTTCCTAAAGAATGTGTGAAAGAACGCATGACACTAAAATCACGACCGTAGCCGCAAAAATTAAATTCAAATATTTATTCCGCCCTTGCTGCGTGAGACCACGAAATAAGGCAAAAGCACCAGCAGGAATTAAGGCGAGTGGAATAACCCACCCAGCAGGCGCGTTTAGTAGTGCTTCAGCAGGAGAATGTCCCCAACCTTTGCCGGAAACAGCTGCGCCTCCGATAAAAGAAATTAGACATAGGAAAAATATTCCCAAGCACACATAAGTCAGATTGAAAAAGAAGTCGTACAGCCACAATTTCCTTCTCTGCTGTCTTATAGCTTCAAGAATTTCATTTTGTTTAACATCCAAAATATCGAGTCTGTCAAGCAAACTGTGTAAGAAGTTTCTCTTACGCTACGAGAGAGAAGCGATCCATAAATTTCACGTAGAAGTAATTCAAGGCTTTTTTCCAGTCTCGTAGTGGCATTGTCCATTTTTTAGACGCTTGAACTA
>JAFVEW010000027.1 GCA_017475805.1 Synergistaceae bacterium
CGATGACGGCGCAGCTATCGTTGCTCCTGCTCGTGTTGGTTGCCAGTACGGCTACGGCAACGGCTTCGATGAGAACAGCAAAGTCTGGAAATTATTCAGGTCTCGCGGAATCGTTCCTGATTATAAGAGCATGATTGTCGTTAATATGCTTGGCCAACGCTGCGGAAATGAAGATTTGCTTTCAAATTCACGTTCAATGCCAAAGAGCTATGAATTTTTCTCAACGGCTTTCTGCAGTGTCTTTATCGATGCTGACGGCGACGGCAACGCAGAATGCTACGGCGGACCATTATGGGCAATTTTCGACCAGGACGCTGCAATTCGTAACGACTGGGATATGGAAAAAGCTGTTGACTATGAATACGGTTACGCTTTCAAAGCTGACACTATCGAAGAGCTTGCTGCAAAAGTCGTAAACAAATATTACGAAAATATCAAGATGGATCCGAAAATCCTTGCTGATACCATTGCAAGATTTAACGTTGCTGTCGAAGCAAAAGGCGGCGACGATTGGGGACGCAAGACGCTTGATTACAAAATTGAAAAAGGTCCGTTCTATTGCGTGTGGGCAACTCCTAACCTTCATGATACTTTAGCGGGTCTTCGCACAAACGGCAGTATGCAAGTTCTTGACCTTGACGGCAAACCTATTCCGAGCTTATTTGCAGCCGGTGAAAGCGCAGGCGGTATGCACGTTCATGGATTAGGGCGCGTAATCACTTCAGCTTATATTGCAGGACGAGCAGCCGCTTCTGTCAATGAGAACGGAATTGCTACGGCCGATTTAGCTTTGAAACCTGAATTTGCAGGCCCTGAAACGAACGACTTGACTAAGACCGACAAAATTTCTTATTTTGATCAGCGCGGCGGTTCATCTGCAACAATGGTAAACTCAAAGAAACAGAAAGAACTTGACGCTTTAGCAGCAGGAGAAGAGATTGAAGTCGTAGAGCTTGCTTATACAGCAGGCTCAGGCGGTGCTAATGCTGCTTACGGAGCAAACACCTACAACGGCACATCCGATAATGGAATGGGCGGTGCTATTAAAGTTCAGGTTACTGTTATGAACGGCGAAATTATCGACATTAAAGTAACAGACCATAAAGAGACCGTAGGTATTGGCGACGTGGCACTCGAAAAACTTGTAGCAGAAGCAAAAGAGAAAAAATCAGCCGAGATTGATGCCGTAACGGGAGCAACGATTACAAGCAAGGCTTTTATTGAAGCACTCAGCAAAGCTCTTAGCAAAATCAATCAATAAAAATAAGAATTTCCTAACTCCTAACCCCTAATAAAATTCTTAATGCTATAATCATGCGAAAAGATTAAGAATTTGAATTTAGGGGGATTTTTTTATGCCGTTGCATATAGTTACAGAAGCCGAACGATGTCTTAATTGTAAGAAACCTCAATGTCAAGTCGGTTGCCCTGTTCACACGCCGATACCTGAGATTATAAATTTATTCAAAGAACATAAATTAATGGAGGCCGGCGAAATTCTTTTCAAAAATAATCCGATGTCGGCGATTTGTTCGGAAGTCTGCAATCACGCTCAACAATGCGCAGGCCACTGCATTAGAGGCAAAAAGGACAGCCCTGTGCATTTTTCGAGCATTGAAAATTATATTTCAGAAATGTATTTAGACCGCATGCCTGTTTTCAAGCCTGAAATCAAAAAAGATAAGCACGTCGCTGTAATCGGTTCAGGGCCGGCGGGCTTGACTGTAGCGGTTTTGTTGGCGATGCAAGGTTACCACGTTACAATTTTCGAGTGGAAAAGCAAAATCGGCGGCGTCATGCAGTACGGAATACCTGAATTTAGGCTTCCTAAAAGTCTTCTTGACAGATACGAGCAAAGGCTTGAGGAAATGGGTATTCAAATCCGTCTGAACGCAACGATTGGAAGCGTTTTAATGATTGATGATTTATTCCGCGACGGATACGCTTCAATCTTTGTCGGAACAGGCGCAGAGAGGCCAAGAACGCTCGGCATCAAAGGCGAGAGCTTAGGCAATGTTCACTATGCAATGAATTATTTAGCAAATCCAAAAGCTCATCATTTAGGTAATAAAGTCGCGGTAATCGGCGTCGGAAATGCAGCAATGGACGTCGCTCGAACGGCGTTAAGAAACGGAACAAAAGAGGTTATGCTTTACGCAATGGGTAAGGAAATCGCCGCGAGTTCTCACGAGGTAGCCTACGCAAAGTTAGACGGTGCTGAAATTGAAACGGGTATGCAAGTCCAGGAAATCACAGAAAAAGGCCCTGTATTTAAGCGGACGATTTACGGCGAAAATGATGAAATCATCGGCACTGAAGATGAATTAATACAAGTTGAAGCCGACAGTACAATAATCTCAATAAGCCAAGTACCAAGAGGTAAATTAGTAAGAACTACACACGGCCTCGACGCTGATGAAAGAGGGCTTTTAATCGTCGATGAAAACTACATGACCACGCGCGAAGGAGTTTTTGCCGCCGGTGATGTTGTTACGGGAGCAAAGACAGTCGTTCACGCCGTTGAAGGAGCTAAAAAGGCCGCCGAAGCTATGATTAAGTTCATGGAGGCAGTTAGAAATTAGGAGTTAGGAATTAGGAATGAAAAAAATTTACTTAAAAGTCTTCTTGCTATTACTGATTTTTTTCACAGAAACATCGCAAGGATTAGGAATTGAACAAAATAATTCCTCATCCCTCATTCCTCATTCCTCATTGAATTCATCCGGCGTTGAGAACAGGAAAATAGCTGTTAATCCGGCTTTACAGAGCAGCGGCTTTTCCGCAATTTTATACGACAATACCAATGGCCTTCCGACCTCTGAAGCTAACGCAATCGCAGAGACCAGCGAAGGTTTTATTTGGATAGGCTCATACAGCGGCCTGCATCGTTATGACGGCAACAGTTTTGTTAGAATAAGCTCAACGACCGGCGTTGTGAGCGTTGTAAGCCTCTATGTTGACAGCCGCGACAGATTATGGATTGGTACAAACGATTTAGGTATAGCCGTAATGGAGCGCGGAGAGTTTCGCCGTTGGAGCTATAACGAAGGCTTGAAATCACTGAGGATTAACTGCATAGCCGAAGACGAGCAGGGAACTATTTATGCCGCCACCGCAACAGGAATTGCAATGATAAAATCGGATGACATGAAATTAAGTTATCTTGATGACAAGCGGATTTTTGACGCTCCAATCGAAAATCTTAGAACAGGCAATGACGGAATTATTTACGGCGTCAGCGCGGGAAGTGATATTTTTGCGATTAATAACGGAAAGCTCGTCAGCTACCTATCTCATGAAGAAAGCGGCCTTAGAGGTATTGAATATATTTTGCCTGATCCTGAGCGAGCCGGATATTTGTATTTAGGCTTTGAAAATGCGGTATTTCACGGAAGTTTTGAAAACAAATTCAAAGATTTTACAAAACACGACATTTCGCCTTTAGCAAGCATTGACTGTTTAGAATACATTGATAATCAGCTTTGGATTTGTGCCCGCAACGGTTTTGGCGTCCTGACTGAAGGCGGCGTCAAGGCTTTTCAACATTTCCCTATGAACAACTCGATATGCAGTGTAATGACTGATTACGAGGGCAATTTGTGGCTTACTTCGGACCGTCAAGGCGTCATGAAGGTAGTCCCTAACCAATTTTCTAATTTGTTTGAACGTTACAATTTACAGCCTGCTATGGTAAACGCCTCGTGTTTATACGGCGATAAATTATTCATGGGTACTGATACCGGCTTGATTGTCGTTGATGAGAAAGGCACTGTTCCTGAAATAAAATTGAAAACCGCAAAGACTGCTTTCGGCATTGATTTAGGCGAAGATGATTTAATAAAAATGTTGGACGGCAAGCGAATACGCTCAATAGTTCGTGATACAAAAGGTCGACTTTGGATTTCTACGTGGCAAAGTAAAGGATTATTGCGTTATCATGACGGTGAAGTTGTTGCGTTTACTGATAAAGACGGTTTAATGTCAAACCGCGTTCGTGTAGCCTATGAACGTGAAGACGGCTCTGTTTTAGTCGTAAATACAGGCGGCGTCAGCGTTATCTCTTATGATAAAGTAATCAAAAATTACAATAAAGACGACGGAATTACAATTTACGAAAGTCTTTCAGTCTGCGAAGGATTTAATGATGATATAGTTTTAGGCTCAAATGGAAGCGGAATTTTTGTAATAAGCAGCGAAGGCACTAAGAATATCGGGCTTAGAGACGGCCTGACTTCAGGAATTATAATGCGAATTAAACGCGATGTTAAACGAAAAATATTCTGGATTATCACGAGCAATTCTTTTGCTTATATGACCGATGATTACGAAGTTCACACGTTTTACAAATTCCCTTACTCGAATAATTATGATTTATACGAGAACAGTATGGGCGATATTTGGGTATTAGCGAGCAACGGAATTTATGTCGCAAAGGCCGATGAACTCTTAGAAAACGACGAAATTAACCCGATTTATTACGGCATTTCAAACGGTATGCAGAGCACGCCGACCGGCAATTCTTACAGCGAACTTAGTCCCGAAGGCGATTTATATATCGCATCTCACACGGGCGTCATAAAGGTTAATATCGAAAAAACTTTTGAAGACGTCAAAGAAATAAAAGCCTCTGTTCCGTTTGTAGATGCTGATAACAAAAGGATTTATCCTGATAAGGACGGAGTTTTTAATATAAATTCTGATGTCAACAAGCTGACAATTTACAGTTTTGTATTCAATTACTCGTTGAACAATCCGAAGCTCTCTTATCAGCTTGAAGGCTTTGAAAAGTCCGGGAGCGAGCCTATTAACCGCAGTGAGCTTGTACCTATTGATTATACTAATTTGCGCGGCGGTACTTACAATTTTGTTATTAATCTCAGAGATGCGATGGGACATGCTGAAAACAAGAGATTTTCCGTAAAGATAAACAAGCAGAAAGCATTTTATGAGGAAACTTGGTTTTATATTTTATCTGCAATTTTAGCAGGTTTCATATTGCTTGATATTGCAAAGACTTATGTCGAATGGAAAACTAAAAAGCTCAAAGAACAGCAAGAAGAAGATATGATGTTAATCCGTGAGATTACTGAAGCCTTTGCTCGTCTCATCGATATTAAAGACCAATATACCAACGGCCATTCTTTCAGGGTTGCAAAATACACTGCTATGCTTGCCGAAGAATTAGGCTACAACGAAGAAGAATGCGAAAAATATTATCGCATCGCCTTGCTTCATGATATAGGTAAAATCGGAGTTCCTGATGATGTCTTAAACAAGCATGGTAAGCTAACTGATGAAGAATTTGAATTAATTAAATCTCACACTACGAAAGGCTATGAGGCTTTGAAAGATATTAGTGTAATGCCTGAATTAGCTATTGGTGCGAGGTCTCATCATGAGCGGCCTGACGGAAGAGGTTACCCTAATCATCTTAAAGACGGCGAAATCCCGAGAGTTGCTCAAATTATTGCAGTCGCTGACACATTCGACGCAATGTATTCAACAAGGGCATACAGGGCTCGCATGAATTTTGATAAAGTTGTATCAATCATAAGAGATGCCGCAGGAACTCAGTTAGCGTCCGATGTTGTCGAAGCATTTTTGAGGCTTGCAGATAACGGAGAGCTTAGAGACCCCGATGATGATGGCGGCGGAAGTTTAGAGAATATCGAAAACGTCAAAGGATAAAAAATTACAATGTTTACAAAAGAGATAATAGTACAACCTTCTGATGTATCTTGTTTAGGGACTTTGAAATTAAAGAGTTTGCTTGATTATTTTCAAAATACAGCAGGCCTTGCTGTCGAGAGCATTGAAGGAACTACAACGGATTTAATTGCACGCGGTTATGCTTGGGTTTTAACGCGCTATGAAATCGAGATTATAGGTGAAATGCCAGCTCTTGACGAAAGATTTTCAATCTCAACATTTCACGACCCATCACACGGTTACAATACTCTCAGAGTTTTTGATGTCAGAGATACAAATGGAAATCCTATAATTTTTGCTAAAAGTTCGTGGCTATTGCTTGATTTAGCTAACATGAGACCCGTAAAAGCAGCGGCTCATTTACCTGAAATTACAAAAAAAGAAGTCCAAGAAATTTCACCTGATTTTCAAGAGATTAATGACGAAGAAGGCGGCGAAATCATAAGAAGCGTCTCGTTTCCTGTTCGATTTCATGATTTAGATTACAACTCTCATGTTAATAACGCAAATTATTTTTCGTGGGTATTTGACGAATGTCCTGTAGATTTGTTGAAGCGCGAATTAAAATCTGTTTATGCTGAATTCAGAACTGGCGCGAAATTAGGCGAAAAAATCACGTTAAATTACTCTGAATTTGCCGCGAATTCTTTTGCCTGCAAGATTTTACGTGAAAATGTCAAAAAGCCTTCAGCAAAATTTATCTTAGTATGGAAGTGAATTATTTAGTATGAATGTAGTTATCATCGGGGCTGGAGAAGTCGGTCGAAACGTTGCAAAAACTCTATCCGGCGAAGGTCATAACATTTATATTGTCGAAAAAGACGAAGCTCAAGCTAAATCAGCAGGCGACGAGCTTGACGTTCAAATTATCAACGGCAACGGCGCAAGACCCAATGTCTTAGCACAAGCCGGTGTAGCTCCTTCGGGCGACGTTGATTTACTGATAGCTTGCAGCAACCGCGATGAGGTCAATATGCTCTCTTGTTGGATTGCTCACAGCGCAGGTGTTCCTAATGTAATTTCGAGAGTGCGAAGCCTTGAATTTACTGATAGTGCCGACTGGGGCAACAAGTTAGGCATTAATGCAATGATTTCGCCGGAACGTTCGATTGCACGCGAGATTATCTCTTTGCTTGAAGTCAGCTCCGCAACTCATGCCGCAGAACTTTTAGACGGTCGTGCCGCTCTTTATACACTAAAAATTGCTGAAAATTCGCCGCTCGTGGGTATGGCATTGAAGGATTTGCGCGCTAAATGGCCTGATTTAATCGCAGTGTTCGTCCATGTTGAGCACGAAGACGGCACAGCAGGAGTTCCCAACGGATTTACAACTTTGCAGGCCAATGATATTTGTTATATTGTTACATATAGAAAGAGCTCAGAGTTGTTACAGCAAGTCTTTAACCCTGAAAAGAAGAATTCGCTAAAAAAATTATTTATCGTCGGCGGCGGCAAATTAGGCACTCAAATAGTACAAGCTGTAAAAAAAGACTTTGGAAATGTCAGCTTGCGTTTAATCGACAGCGACCCTGAAAAATGCGCTAGATTAGCTGAAGAACTCGGCGAAGCTCTTGTCTTAAATTGCGACGGAATTGACAAAAAAATTTTGAGTGATGAGGGTATTGAAGACGCTGATGCTTACATCGCCGCAACAGACAGCGACGAGATTAATTTGATTTATTCGTCCATTGCAAAACTAATGGGTGCAAAAAAAACTATTGCAATAGTAAAGCGCAAAGATTATCAAGAGCTTACGAAAGCTACTCCCGTTGACGCAATCGTTGACCCTAATGACGCCTTAGCAAATTTAATTTTGCGTGTTGTTCATTATCCGAGACATACTAAAGCGTTTTCAATCATAGAGCGCATTAACGCTGAAATGCTCGAGGTAATTTTGCATGAAGATAACGAATTAATTGGTAAAACTTTAGCTCAGATAAAATTGCAAAAAGGCGTCGTTGTTGCTCTTCTTGGACGCGGCGATAAAGTTTTAGTACCAACTGGAGCGACGCAATTATTAGCTGATGACAGGGTAATTTTATTCGCTCTAACCTCGATGATGCCTGAAGCCGCTAAGTTATTCGGAGCAGAAATAAAATGAAAATCAAAGCTGTATTAAAAGTTTTATCATTTATATCTTTAATCGTTGCGCTTGCAATGTTTCCGCCGTTCTTTTTAGCATTATTTGACGGCTCTTATGACGCTCAAGCCTTTGCATATTCAATAATGGCGAGTGTTTTAATGGGTTCGATTTTGTCATTTAGTTCAAGAAACAATTCATCTTCAATGGGTATTCGTGAAGGTGTTGGTGTAACTGGCTTTTCATGGATAGTTGCATCAATGCTTGGAGCTTTGCCTTATTGGCTTAGCGGCGACGCAAGCTACACCGACGCTTTTTTTGAGACTATGTCAGGCTTTACGACGACAGGCGCGACAATTTTTACTGAAATCGAAGCATTACCGCGAGGTATTTTACTATGGCGAAGTTTAACTCATTGGATTGGCGGAATGGGTATTATAGTCTTAAGTCTCGCAGTCTTGCCGTTTTTAGGCGTCTCAGGAATGGAAATGTACAAAGCCGAAGTTCCCGGAGTTACTGCTGAAAAAATCACTCCGCGCCTGCATCAAACCGCTATGCGTCTTTGGGGAATTTACGTTGCTTTGACTTTACTCGAAACTGTATTTTTAATTTCCGGCGGCATGAGTTTATTTGATGCCTTTGCTCATTCATGTTCGACGATAGCGACGGGCGGATTTTCGACAAAAAACAATTCTATAGCTCATTTCACAAGTCCTTATGTTCAGTGGATAATCATAATTTTTATGTTTGCTTCGGGTATTAATTTCTCTCTTTATTTTATGTTGTTGCAAAAAAAATTTCGAGATTTTTTCAAAGACGAGGAGCTTCGCGCCTATATTTTCATCACGATTTTTGCGGCCTTAGCGATGTCGTTAGCTTTATATTTTTCTGGAATGTTTCGCGGCATTGAGGATACTCTTCGCCGGACTTTCTTTCACGTCGCCAGCGTCATGACCACTACGGGCTTCATAGTTGAAGATTATAATTTATGGCCTGAATTTACAAAATTTATTTTTGTAATCTTAATGTTTATCGGAGCTTCAGGAGGCAGCACAGGCGGAGGCTGTAAAGTTTCGAGATTTTTAATTCTTGGCCGTCAGCTCAGAGCAGAATTTTCAAAACTTCTTCATCCTCGTGCGGTTATAATAGCGCGTTTGAACGGCGAGCCTATTGCGCGTGGAACTTTTGAGGCATCTACGGCGTTTTTTGTTCTTTACATGCTTTTATTCGCTATAGCATCTTTAATCACTACAGCCTTTGGAATTGACGTTTTAACTGCAGCAACAGGAGTTTTAACATGTTTAAGCAACGTCGGTCCCGGCTTAAACGCTCTCGGTCCTGTTGAAAATTTTGCTTGGCTTCCATCATTTATAAAATGGCTGTTTTCGTTCTGCATGTTAGCAGGCCGTCTTGAACTTTTCGCGGTGCTTTTATTAATTTTGCCCGGCACATATAGAAAATAAAATTTTTAATTTCTAATTTTTGTTTTATCTTTACGAAATGTTATGAGCTCTAATAAATTTTAAGATTTTTGTAGTTGAAAATGTAGTTGAAAAAAAATAATTCTCCTTCGTTAATCGAGGGAGAAAATTTTTATATAGAAATTATAACATTCAAAAAGAAAGATTAAAAAAAACTGCTAAAATTAGGGACAAAAAATTTCACGCTAAAAATGGAGCTGAATTTAATTTGAACTATGAAAATAAAAACAACGGGCGAAGCGTAAAAATTCCGATACGCCTACAGCTCGTTTCATTTTTCAGCGGTGCTGCGACGATGATATTAGAGCTTGCAGGCTCACGAATGGTCGCGCCGTTTTTCGGAACATCTTTAATCGTTTGGACGGCATTAATCGGGATAATAATGACGAGTTTATGTTTAGGAAATTGGCTCGGCGGTTCGATAGCTGATAAAAATCCGAACGGAAAATTATTAGGACGAGTTTTAATGTTCGCGGCAATAATCATAGCAATCACGGCGTATTTAAGCAATTATATTTTAACGACGCTGCAGGGTTTAGGCTTAAATCTTTATATGTCTTCTGTTTCAGCAGCGTTTATAATTTTTGCTCCTTCGAGCATGTTGTTAGGAATGGTCTCGCCTTTTGTCGCAAGATTAGCTATGCAAAATGTTGACAGCTCTGGAGCTGTAGTCGGAAAATTATCAGCCTTAAACAGTGCTGGAAGCATTTTAGGAACGTTCTTAGGCGGCTTTGTTTTGATTTCTCTTTTTCCT
Source organism: Synergistaceae bacterium (assembly GCA_017475805.1). The sequence continues at coordinate 10,025 of JAFVEW010000027.1, forward strand.
TCGGGCGTTATCTTAATGTTCGTAGCGAGTGTTGTTGCTATGCTTTCTGTTTTAGTTTATACAGGAGCGTGGCGGCGTGTATTTTCAATCGTGATTTTTTTATCTTTGCTTGGCGGAGCTTACGCTACGAAAATTCATGGCTTGCCTTTCTCGCCTATAGGAGTTCAGATAGATACGCAATACAATCATCTTTCAATCGTTGAGAGTGTTGACAGGAGAAACGGCCGCAGAGTTCGAGTTTTAATCACCGACCCTGACGCTGCTCAATCATTAATGTACACTGACCATCCGTCAGAATTAGTCAGCGAATACACGAAATTTTACGATTTAGCTTTTCATTACAAACCCGACACTAAAAAAATCTTAATGTTAGGGGGCGGAGGCTATTGTTTGCCTCGATATTTATTGAGCGATAACAGCCGTGATATTAATATTGATGTCGTAGAACTTGACCCGGGAATAACGCAGGCGGCACGAGATTATTTTAATTTGAAGGACGACGATAGATTAAAAATTTTCCATGAAGATGCACGAACTTTCTTAAATCGAGCTTTTTTTGACGAGAATATTGAACAATACGATGCTATTTTCATGGATACTTTTTCGTCAGCGACTGTAATTCCTTTTCAATTAACGACAGTAGAGACTGCTGCACGTCTTAGAAAATTATTAAAGCCCGATGGAGTTTTGATTGTGAACATAATCGCGTCAATTTACGGACCTAAAGCCGGAGTTTTTCACGGAATTTACAAAGCCTTTTCAAATTCATTCACAACGATGATGATATTTCCAGCATACGCTTCAGATCCAAGATACGCCTACGCTCTTCAAAATATAATTTTAGTCGGCATGGGTGAGGCGGCTTCAACGATAGTTCGCGACAACAAACAGGGCGCTAAATATATAAAATTGCTTGCTCATCAGTGGCTTGAACCTTTTGTGCCCGATAATAACGTTCCTGCATTTACTGATGCTTTTGCGCCTGTTGAGAGATATGCGCTTTTACAACATGATAATTAAAATTAAAATTTTTCGCAGTGAGGATTTATTAAATAAAAATGAAAAAAGAAAAAAATAAAATTCAGAGCTTAAATAAAAATTTTCAGCTTAATAAAATCGATAAAAATGCACCGCTTCCATTAGTTCCTGTATGGATTTTGCTTCCGTTATGGTTTATATCGCTTGCGTTGCCAAATTTAATTTATTCCGGCATAAGTTTTGCGGATACTCTTCACATTATCAAATGGACAGTTACGGGTGTTCCTGTTGCCATAGCTTTGTTCGTTGCAGGTATTAGGCTTGCGATTTTCGGAACTAAACGGGTAAAAATAAAATTTGATATTTTCTCGATAATTTGGGCGATAATTTTAATTTATTGTCTGTGGCAGCCTTATTGGCCTTTTTCAGTGGAGATAAAATCGCCTACAGGTTACGCTCTTGAGATGACGTGCTTTGCGACTGTATGGGCATTTTATGTTATAACTATATCATCGTTTCCTGACTGGGGCGTCAGACCTATTGTAATTCTTGGAAATTTGAATGCTGCTATAAATATTTTTTACGCAGAACTTCAAAGCCGTAACATGAATAATCTTGAATTTTTGAGAGGCACGATTTTCGAGGATTTAATCCAGTTTAATAACTTTATACTGCCGGTGCCGGGAAATTACATCGGCAACACAGCGCAGCAAAATATGTTCGGCTTATGGATAGCGATTTCTATTTTAGGTGCGGTTTATCTGTATGTTTACGACGCATGGCAAAGTGAGCCCGATGAGAACGGAAAAAAAATTTGGCTTCCTTTAGCGGGATTAATTCTTGCGGTTATAAATCTGAAATTTTATTTTTCTAATGAGATTACAATTTGCGGATTTCTTGCAATTATTTTTGTAATTTTAGCGTTTATATCAGCTTGGAAATTAGGAAATAAAAAGCATTTATATTTTTCTGTCATAATTTTATTATTCATAGCTTGGGATTTTTGGGGCTTAATGAACTCAACGAGCCGCTCTGCGATTTTAGCTTTGATTACAGGGCTTTTTATAATGTTTATGATTTCAGCATTGAAATTTAATAAGCATTATGTAATCAGATTTCTTGCCGCAATGATTTTAATGGCTTCTGTGTTCTTTGCATTTACGAGTTCAAACGGTGCAAAAGCTCAAGCTGTAATCGATAAAACTCAAGATATAATTCAAAATTATCAATCAATCGGTATGAGGCGTGGAATTTGGGCGACATCTTACGGAATGTTACACGCAAATCCTAAAGGCGTAGGCATAGGTCAATATAAATGGCATTATTTAGACGGACAGCGCGAGGCTTTTAAGATTTTTGACAATGCTACTTGGATGACTTGGCAATATACCCACTGGGCGCACAATGAGTTTTTGCAATTTTTCTGTGAAGGCGGCTATGTTGGCGGCGTAATGTTTTTAATCATGTATTCATTCTGGTTTATTCCTGGACTTGTTGGGCTTAAGCGTAAAAAAGAAGTTAATATAAATGCAGTATGGGCTTTCGCTCTTGTTTCTGTAATATCATTCGCGGCGGTATTCACTCGTCCTTTCCATAGAATTGAAAACATGGTTTGGATAACTTTAGCTTTTGCAATCTCAAATCGAGAATTTTTCCAAACTTTGAAATTCAAGACGGAATTTAATATTTTGAAGTCAAATATTTTCTCGCGTCTTGTCGGAATAATTTGCGTTGCTACCGCTGTAGCAGGCTGTGTCTATATTTCAAGCGGTATCTACGGAAATTATCTGCTTCGTAAAGCTCTCTCGACTAATCAAGAGAAAGTTCAATTATATTATCTTGAACAAGCTGAAAAACATCCGATTGTTTATGAAGATACGATGAGAAATTTAGCTCATCATTACTTCCAAATAGGCGAACAGACAGAAAACATAGAAATGATAGCTAACGGGTTTAATATTCTCTGGGAACAGTTTAACCGAGAGCCAAGAAGTGAAGATATTTCGACTTTGTTAAGTTATGCTCAACGTTTTCAAATTGAGCCTGTCTTAAGAGAAATAAAATCTTTGTTCAAACCCGGAACTTATCACCTTCAACGAGTTCCGCAAGTCAATGCTAATGACGGGCAGACTATTAACGCTCTATTATTGATAAATGGTCCCGGCAGCGATGACGAGTAAAAAACAATTAGGAGTTAGGAGTGAGAAGTTAGGAGTTAAAAAAACAAAAAAATCTATAGCTTCTCATTCCTCATTAAAAAAAGGTTTTACCTTAATTGAAGTCTTAGTCGCAGTGATGCTAACGGGAATACTAACGACAATGGCGTTAGCTCCCGTTGCTTACACTGTCCGCCGAGTTGTTGAAACTCAAAATGAATATGCTGATTTTTCAGCTTTATCGCGGACTATGAATTTTATAATTCGTGATTTATCGTCTGCTATGAGGCTTTCTTCAAATGTTTTAATGGTCGTTGACCATGAAGCTATGGGCGGCAATGAAGATGATATTTTAATGATAATGAGCACGTCGCCGACAGCGCAAAATTTACCTTCAGGAACTTTAATTTACAAAATTTCTGAAGGCGGTATCATGCACGGCAATGTTATTCCTGGACTTTACCGCTGGATTTTTCCGGGAAAATTGCCTAACACGATTAAATATGAAAATCTTGACGCTTCAGAAGGTCAATTAGTCTTGCCCGGCATTGATAAATTTTCAGTTGAAGTCCCTAAAGGTTCTCATGAAGACGAACGAAACAAAGAATATTCCGGAGCTTTACCTAAGGGACTTTATATAAAAATAGGTAGAAATACAAGAAAAAATCAAAATTTTTCAGTAAACGCAAATAACGAAAATGCAAACAATTTTAATGAACTCGAAGCCTATATCCCGTTGCCGTAAAAATAAAAAAAGAACGGGTTTTGTTTTAGTCAGCGTCATGATGTTAGGCGTTCTTTTAATTTCATGCGCTACGGCTTTTGCTTGGTTTGTAAGAATACAGATTAGAAGCGTCGACCAAGAACGCGACAGCCTCACTAAACGCAGCATGGCTACAATTTTAGCTAATTCGATAATGAATGTATTATCAGAAATGGGCGGCGACTATGACAGCCCTACTCAAAGATGGTTTCAGCCGTTTATAATTCCGTTTGAGGATTTAGGAATTTGGGTTCTGACTGTTACTCCACTTGATGATAAAATCCCGATTAGAAATTTATTTTTACCTGACGGAAATACTCAAAGGCACGAATTTGAAGGGCCGTTTCAAAGTATGCTCGAAAAAATCGGCCATAGAAATTTAGAGCTGCCTCTGTTAGATTTCTTAGATAGAAATAATAAACCCCGTGTCGGCGGCGTCGAACGTGAAGAATTTATTAATCGCGGACCTTATGATATTTCAGAATTATTAATTCTTACGCCTGAAATAAATTCTGAAGTTCTTTACGGGAATGGCTCTGATTTAGGCATAGCCGACTATTGCACGGTTTTTAGCGAAGGTAAAATTAATTTGAATGTCGCACCTGTTCATGTCATGGAACTTTTGCCGGGACTTGACGAGCGCGGGCTTGCAGAGAGAATTGCTCAAGTTCGCATGGAAGAGCCGATAACAAATTTTAGAGACATTCAATCATTGCCGGGAGCTTCACCGCGAACAGCAACGCTATTAACGAACTTAGTCGGCTTTAAGAGCAGATATTTTGCGATAAAAATCGAGGCATTAATGCAAGAAGAAGGCGGAACGTCATTTAATATAATATTCGACAAGTCAACAAAACAAATAGTTAGATGGGAAGAAATATAATTTAATGAAAAAAATTAATTTTGGCTTAAAAAATCTTAGTCTTGGCTTAGATAAATTAAATTTCGCTCAAAATAAAAAAGGCGAAAATTTTGAAAACACAGAATTTCGGCGAATTTTCGATAAAACTGACGTCATTCATGACCACGAGACAGGTGCAGAAGAAAAAATCACGAGAAAAATTCTTCGTGTAATCTCTTCAAGTATCTCAACACGAAAAAATTTCGTTACTCTTGTGCCTATGAAATCTCTTTCTATGGAAGAATTTACCTTTCCGTTCGCAAATAACACGAAAATTCGAGAGGCTCTAAAACTTCAAGTTATGCCGTTCTCGGCAGCTGGCGATATTGAAATTTTCCCTGTCGTAACCTCAAAAGCCGGGCGCGGTGTTAATGGTCTTGTTTGGTACGTTACGCCCGATGAGCTTAATATTCCGGCAGTTCAGGGCGGCAATAATAAAGTTTGGCCTGCTCCGTTGCCTTTTATATCGAAATTGCAAGATAAAGGCGGCTCAGGCGTTACTATGTGGCTTGACGAGAAAAATATTTCTTCAATTCTTTGGCAAAATAACAAGCCTGTTTTATCCCGTTGGCGAAAAGTCTCTGATAATACTTCTCATGAAAAAGAATTAGAATGGTACGATAATTATTGCAAATCGAGCGGCCTTGAACGCGGAGGAAATTTTATTTTGAACGCTGGCGGCGATTATGATGACGAACCCGACGAGGAATTTGTCGAAATGATTTCAGAGAGCGTAAAAATTTGTCCGTGGATTTCAAACGTTAATTTATCACGCACAGCCATAGAAGACGAAAGAGATTTAGCTCGAACAGTAGGACTTTTAACTGTTGCAGCGTGCTGGCTTTTAGCAATCGGAACAATAACGCTCGGAGCAAGTTTTTTATATTTAATTCAAACCGACAAAGAAGCTCAAGCAGTCAGAACTCGCTCAGAAAATTTTTATATAGAAAATTTTGACCCCGAACATACAGGGCGAATTTCAAACCCTGTAACCTTAGCAAGAAATAAAATATCTGAAGTTACAGGCTCAGGCGGCGACGGTCATCCTTTTGAAGAAATTTTAGCCGACATGGGCGAAATTTTTGCAAACAACAACGATTTGAAAATCAATTTAGACACTATTCGCTACAACGGCGAAGGAGTTGACTGCACAGGTTCTGCTCCCGACATGACTACGATATTAAATTTCCGTAGAGCTTGGAACGATTACGCCTCAACTGTTCAAGTTGATAACACTCAATTTGTTTCAGGAATAGGCTACAGATTTGACTTACGTGTAAGGTGGTGAAAATTAATCATGGCATTAAATTTTGAGGCAATTAGTAAAAACGCTCAAAGTATCGTTCGCGGCGAAGCTCCAGGAAGCGCAAAATTTTTAGCTGCGGCTTTGTTAATGCTTTCAATTTGGGTCGGCGTTTATCTTGTTCACGGCCGGACAGTGCAAAGTCAAACACAGCTTAACACTCAGCTGGGACGTTGGCGAACTCTCTTAATGTTATCGAACGAATATAAATCACTCTCGCCGGAACAACGCAAAAATTCAAATAAAAACAGTAACGTTGATGTTCCTGCAGTCTTCGCCAGTGTTTCTGAAAAAATGCAGCTTGGAAGCCGTGTAAATAGAATTACTCCCGACGGCGTTAATCAATCAGTAGAAATTAATAGACTTTATGCCGAAGAATTTGCTGAACTTCAAAAACAATTAGCTTCGCGCGGCGTTAGATTTATAGCTGCAGAGCTTAGAGCTTTGCCTGCAGGCAGTGAAAGATTATTTACAATTTCGGCGATAATAGGACCAATGAACTAAAAAAATTCATAATGCAAAATTCATAATTAATAATTAAAAAAAATAAAAAATTGTGAATTAAAAATTATGAATTATGAATTAGAAAGTAGGAAGTTTATGAAAAAATCTTTAATTTATTTAACAAAAATTTTATTGTTTATAGCGGCGTTTTGCTATGCTATGTATATATTTTTGCCGTGGGACTCTTTAGGGCGTTTTGCTATGTCAATGGCTCATAACCGCCTCGAACGTCAGGGAATGAGATTAAATTACACTGATGTAAACGCTGAAGACGGAGGCTTCACTGTCAATAATTTAACATTAAATGGAGCTGTAAGTATTGCGTTAAATTCAATAACTATAAAGCCGCAGTTATTAGCAAGTGTTTTAAGTTTAGCTCCCGTTTGCGAAATTAATTTCACGGGTGCAGGTGTCAGGTTTGGACAAGTTTTGAATTTTGGCGACGGCGGATTTTTATTGACTGCCGGACGGAATGGAATTTTGCTTGAAAATCTAAAAACTAACGGGGACTTTGCTTTGAACGGCTTTTTGACGTTTAATTTAGCTACAATGAAGCTCGGACGCAGTGAGGCAAGGCTCGATGTTCCTGAAAATTTTGCTCAAAATATGTCAATGTTACAGAACTTTTTGCCGTTAATTAAAGAAGGCGACCGTTGGCATTTACGGAGGAATTAAAAAATGTTTGAAAAATTCAAAGATGTATTTTCTAAAATTAAAATTTCAAATTTAAGTTTCAACCGCAGACCCGTCAAAAAAATCGTTCACGAAGAAGGCGGACCGATTTATAAAACTTGGCTTTTTATTTTGCCTGTTCTTTGCGGCTTGGCCTTAGGACGGCTTGCGAGTATCATGCTCGGCTTCGGACTTGGAACTTTTACAAGCAGCGCAGGAGTTATTGACGCAACTATAGTAAATTTCAACGACAAAGCAGCAGCTATTGAAAATCAACGCGGCTTAGACGGCTTTCTTGCGGCTAATCCGTTTCATATATCGCCTGCAAATCCTGAAAGTGAAAACACTCAAGTAGAAGTTTCTGAAGATGTCGCGAAAGTTGAAGAGCCTGATACAGGTCTTGTTGATTGGGTCTTGCGCGGAACTCTTCCAGGCGTCGGAGCTTGGATTGAAAATAATGATAAATTACTTTTATTGCTCGTCGGTAAAGAAATAGAACGCTATAAATTATCAAGCGTTACTTATTCTGAAGCTATCTTCAAACGCGGTGAAAATTCCTTAACGAAATATATTACTTACGGCCCTTTAGTTGCAGGCGAAAAGAAAAAAGAACCTGCTCCTAAAAAAGCCGCAGCTCCTGCACCTGCTCCCGTAAATAATAACAGCGATAACGTTATAGCCGCCGTACCGGGAGGCCAAGAAGGAGAAGTTTCAAGCGAGACAGTTAATCAGCTTGTTCAAAATCCTTTTGACGAATTAAAGCGTGTCAGAATTAGGCCGAGTGAAGCCGCAGGAGGTCTTGAAGTTCAATGGATACAAAATGAAAGTATCTTGAAAAAGCTCGGCGTCAAGAAAGGCGACGTTATTCGCTCAGTTAATGGCATTCCGTTCACGAACATGGGCGACATAGCTAACTCTATTAACTCTTTAATGAACAGTGAAAGATTTGACGTCGAAGTTACAAGAGGCGGCAAAACTGAAGCCTTACGTTACGTCGTTAAATAATTAGGAGTGAGGAATTAGGAGTGAGGAGTGAAAAAATAAAACGCCGTCAGGGCTTTACTTTAATGGAAGTCTTAGTGGCGTCAGCTGTCGCAGGACTTGTCATAACTGCGGGATTTCGTTTAATCGGAATGTCGTATAGATTAATGTCTGAAATTGAAACAGAACGACAATTAATCGACGCGGCTCGCGAAATTTGGCTGAGATTTAGAATTGATGAGGACATGCCCGACAACGGAACTGACGATAAAAAAAATATCTCGTGGCGGAGCGAAAATTTATCCGTGCCTATTGATGACTACGAATTAAAATTTAAGCGCGTTACGATAATTTTACCTGACGACCGTTCGACTGTTATTTATGTTCCTGAATAATTGTTGTAAAATTAAGTATAAATTACGTATAATAATAAGCAAAATTACTCACTGAAAAATTTTTAAGATAATTTGCTTTTATGACAGGGGATGTGATGATTTGAATTTTGACTTAAATTTTTATTATAAGAAAGTTTCACCATTATTATTAATAATTTCTGCGCTGGCGTTTTCGCAATGCCCAAGCATATCTGAAGGCGCGACGAGGCGTGCAACCCGTAACACTGAAAATAATGCGGCAGCAGAGACAGCGGCGGCTGAGATAGCTTCCGGCGAGAATATGACGGCTGAAGATGAACAAAATTTAGTCGAAGCTGCTCAAGTTATGAAACGTTCAGGGCTTGTGCAATTTAATTTTAAGGATATGGATTTAGTTAGATTTGTTCGTTTTATGTCTGAAATTCTTGACGAGAATATTATCGTTCCGCCAAACGTAAACGCTAATATCACTATAATTTCGCCTCACCCTGTTACGATTAGAGAAAGCCGTGAAGTTATGCTGTCAACGCTTCAAATGTATAACTTCTCGCTTCAAAATATGGGCAGCTATTCAATCGTTCGTCAGGGCGGTGTAAGTCCTTCTCCTAATGTTGTTCGGGGACGTTCAGGGCCTGGCTTCGGTGAAGAAACAGTAACGTATATCGTTCCGCTTGATTATATCAGCGTTGAGAGCGTTATTCCGGCGTTACAGCAGTCAATGGGTCAGGCTATTATTGCTTTACCTGTAGGCAACGGCCGCGATATTATGCTTCAAGGCCGCGCAACTGACGTTAATAAAGGCGTTCAATTATTAAGAAAGATGGACACGCCTCAAAGCGCGAGAATTAGCAGAACTTTTGATATTGTTTACGGCGATCCGACAACAGTTGCAGCTCAATTAAACGCCATTGCAGGAACAAGCGGACCTTTACAAGGCTTAAACGCTATTGCTGACGTTCCGAGTAAAAAAGTTATCGTTGTTGGAAGCCGCAGCGCGATTGATCAAGCCGCAAGAGTTGTTAAAGAACTTGACGTTGACTCAAAAATCGGAGATTTTCATATTTATAAGCTCAAAAATATTGATGCTACGATAGCTTCGGAACAAGTCGCAAAAGTCTTGGCCTCAACTGCTACGATGTTAGGCTCTGACGCTGCGAAATTCCCTGCTACTGTCGTCCCTGATGTTGCTACGAACAGCTTAATTTTTGCGGCTACTCAAAGACAATTTGACTCGTTAGTTCCGATTTTAGATGCTATTGACGTTCAGCCGAGACAGATTTTATTGCGCGGTTTCATCGCTGAAATTAACGTTACAAATCTTGAAAATAACGGCATAGACTGGTCTATCGTAGGCGGCCAAATGTGGGACGATTTATTATTAGGCGGCAATATGTCGCTCGGAGAAGGCTCTGTTCCTTCAACGTTCATGAGCTGGTTCAATGATTTATCGAAACGTGAAGAGCTTTTAGACAGAAACGGCTCAACTTATACCGTAACTAACTATAATCCTATGGCTTTAATGTACGCTACGATAGATTTATTAAGAAGATATAACGCTGTCAATATTCTTTCTGTTCCGCGCTTAATGTGTACGGACAATAAAGAAAGCTCGTTCCAAGTCGGCCAAGTCATTCCGGTCTTAAAAGGCTCGACTTCTGAATTATCAAATCCGAGTGCCGTTCAGAATAATTATGATTATAAAGACACAGGTTTAACTTTGACTGTAACGCCGCATATCCGTTCAGGAAATCTTGTCGCTATGGATATTAAGCAGACTACTGAAGACGTTATGACAGCGGCTGGTGTTTCGACGCCAATAACTTCAAAGCGCGAAGTTAATACTTCAGTTGTTGTCGGCGACGGTGAGACTATAATTTTAGGCGGTATGATTAAAGAAACAGAACGCTCAATGAAAAGAAGAGTTCCCGGAATTTCTTATATTCCGTTAATCGGAAGTTTATTTCAGAAAATTTCAAAAGAAAAAGAAAAAGTCGATTTCGTAATTTTCTTGACGCCTCAAATTATCGAAGACCAGCAGGAAATGCGCGAAGTTACAGCACGCAACGCTACATTCTCTAATACTTTCAACGCAAGAACGCAAAAAGACGTTATTATCAGTCCCGATATAAGCCCTGTTGAAAGCGATATTGATAAAAGATTTAGAGAAATGTATCAGAAAAGTTTAAGGAGAAAATAAAATGGCGGAAAATACTAAAACACTGCCGCCGCTCCCTGAAGCTAAAGAAGTTTCAAGCCTTTTGCCCGACGGCATGGGGCTTGATATTTTACGAAATGCTAAAATCGTTCCGATTAGAATTGAAGACGGCGTTTTAATAGTCGGCGCGGTGGATTATTCTTCATGGAGCAAAGCTCAAATGTTAGGGACGGCTTTGGGCTTCCCGATTGATTTAGAAATCCGCGAAGAGAAAGAAATCAGCGATTTATTAAGAACTCTCTACGATTTAAGAAGTGTCGCTGCTGACGAAGCCGCTAAAAATATCGAGGGCATTGACGATATTGACGATTTAACCCGTGAAGACGTTTTAAGCGACTCTGTTGACGTTCCTGTTATAAGGCTTGTGAACGGCCTTTTTGTTGACGCTTTAAGACAACGCGCTACAGATATTCATGTTGAGCCTTATGAAGATGAAGTTTTAATCCGTTTCAGGATTGACGGCGTTTTGCAGGATAGATTAAGGCTTCCGCGTTCCAATCAAGCTCCTTTAACGAGCCGTATTAAAGTCATGTCGAGAATGGACATCGCTGAACACATGGCACCGCAAGACGGAAGAATAGGCATTACGCTCGGCGACAGAGCCGTTGATATTCGTGTCGGCCTTGTGCCTACTCAATACGGCGAAAGAATTGCAATGAGACTTTTAGATAAAGGGCACGGCTTGATGACGCTTCAAGATTTAGGAATGGAACAACGCGAGCGCGACATTATGAACGATTTAATTCACAGACCTCACGGAATGATTTTGTTCACAGGGCCTACAGGTTCAGGAAAATCAACAAGCCTTTACGCTATTTTGCAAGCTCTTGCGCGTCCCGAAGTTAATATTATTACAGTTGAAGACCCTGTCGAATACGACTTGCCGAGTGTCTCGCAAATTCAAGTTAATGAAAAAGCAGGCGTTACTTTCGCGTCAGCTTTGCGTTCGATTTTGCGTCAAGACCCCGACATCGTAATGATAGGAGAAATGCGAGACTTTGAAACTGCTCACATCGGAGTTCAGGCTTCTTTAACGGGACATTTAGTATTGTCAACTCTTCACACGAATGACAGTATCAGCGCGATTATAAGACTTGTCGATATGGGAATTGAACCTTATTTAGCCGCAAGCTGCATGATAGGAACGGTAGCTCAAAGACTTGCGAGGCGTTTATGTCCTTATTGTCGCAAAGAAATAGCTCCGCCCACAATGATGGCAAGTCAAGGATTAAAACGCGCATTTGTTCCCGTCGGCTGTGATAGATGCCATAATACCGGCTACAAAGGCCGCGTAGGACTTTATGAGCAATTCGTGATTAACGAGGCTATTCAAGAAGCATTCGTCAGCGGTGCGTCGGCCTCAAAACTTAGAGATATTGCAAGAGAAAGCGGCTTCAAAACTCTTTGGGAAATAGGATTATCAGCCGTTCAATCAGGTTTAACTTCGCCGGACGAATTAGTCAGAGTTGCCGGAGGAGACTAAAAAGCAAGTAGGAATTAGGAGTTAGGAAGTAGGAAGTTAAAAAAAGTTTTAGGAGGTTAATTAGTAATGAAAAAAATCTTTTTAGCGTTAAGTTTCGTTGTAATTTTTGTATCTTTAGCTGCTGCTGAAGAAAACCGTGCTTATTTTCCGCCCGTAGTCCTTTATCATGATATAAAAACAGAAGCGCATGATAAATTTGATGTCCTTATTGAAGATTTTTGCGCACAGCTCGACTGGCTCAAAGAAAATAATTACGAAACTCTCTCAATGGAAGAGTTTGTTTCTTATGTCAAAAAAGGAAAACCTTTCCCTGAAAAATCCGTTTTATTAACTTTCGATGACGGTTACAGCGGAATTTCTAATTATGTCGTCGAAGAACTTAAGAAGCGCGAAATGAAAGCAACGTTTTTTATTATCACTGATGTAATCGGCGTTTTCAGCACGAGATATACTCATGTTACAGAAAGACAGCTTAAAAAAATTTCAAAAAATAAACTTTTTTCAATAGGCTCTCACTCGTTGTCTCACCCTCATCTTCTTGAATTAAACGATGACGATTTAGAAGACGAGATTGAAGACTCAAAAGAATTTTTAGAGAAACTTACTCAGCAAAAAGTTTTAGCGTTTGCTTATCCTTATGACGAGCGCAATGAAAAAATTATAAATGAAGTCATCGATACAGGTTATGAAGTTGCCTTTGCTGTTCAAAACGGAGAATTTTTCGGCTATCCTGCACGCTACACCATTCCGCGAATTTATATGGGCTTGGACCTTTGCAAAAATAATCAGGAGCTTTTCAAGAAATATATTCAGGATTATAAAAATATGCCGCCGGAAGCCTTTGCTGAACGTTTCCAGCCTCTTTCTAACGATGCTCAATGGTTCAGGGAAAATAATTAAATGCCGTACTTTAACTATTCAGGTTACGACCCTAAAGGAAAAAACACTAAAGGCACAGTCGAGGCAGGTTCGTCAATTCAGGCCGTCGATAAATTAACTGAACGCGGAATTGTCGTCGTTGATATTAAACTTGCCGAAGAAAAAAAAGGCGGTAAAGTTAAAATTAAA
>JAFVEW010000313.1 GCA_017475805.1 Synergistaceae bacterium
CAAAAATGGGGCGACAAAATCAATTACGATCTTTGCATAAACACAAATTCAATAGCCCCGAGCAAATTAGCAGAAGCAGTAAAAAATTTAATTTAAGGAGATGAACATTTATGCGTAATTATCTTGAAGTTCTCCAAAAAGTTGAAGAAACTAAGGCAAAAGCTTGGCTCGTTGGTGATACAGTGCGAATGCTTGAAATGGGTATACAGCCTGAATTAATTACTCTCGCTATCGATTCTGACGATATGTACAGCGTAGCACTTGCGCTCGGCACAGGAACAGTTGACGCTCGAGGACCTTACCCGGCTTTGCGCGGTGAAATTTCGGGCGTTCCTTTCAGAGCTTTCAGTCTTCGAGGACCGACTATCGAGGACGACTTAGCTTGCCGCGATTTAAGTATCGAGGCTATCGCTATTCGTTCTGACGGCGGAATGGTCGACCCCTTCGGCGGGCGCGCAGATATTCGCAACAGAGTAATCAGGCTCACCGGCGACAATCTCGAATTAATCAACGATGATCCTCTGCGAATTTTGAGAATCTTGAGATTTTCAGCAGAACTTGAAATGGATATTTTCTGGAAAACTCAAAGCGACGTTCGAGAATTTTTAGAAGAGCACGCCGACAGAATGTCAGATATTCCGGCAGAACGTTGGGGACGTGAAATCATCAAAGGCATAACTCGCAGACCTTATAAATTCATAAGACTTTGCGATTCTTACCATTTAATTCCGTTTTTCCTGCCTGAACTCGAAGACCTCAAGAAAGAGCGAAAACTTTATGACCACGTTTTGAAAGTCTTGAATATAATCGAGAAGAAGCTCGACACTAACAAAATTATGCAAAGTGATGCGTTCGTGTTAGCAGGTCTTCTTGGCAATATTGGCACAAAGACTTTTGACGGCCGCGACAGAAACAAATTCACTGACAGACTTGTGAATGAATATTTAACTCGTTGGAACGTCAATTCAGGAACTATTGATGAAGTAATCGCAATCATCAATAATTACAAAGATTTTTACAAGCCAGTGAGTGAGCTTGAATTTTGCAGGGCCGTTCTCGAACATTCAGAAGAAGCTATTGAAGTCGCTCTTGAATTTGCAAAATGCGTCGTCGAGTCCGAAAACGCCGGCGAAAAATACGACGAGATTCTCGAAGACAACACTTGGAATTTAAAGCAAGTTTTAAGGCGCTTCAACAGTGTAAGACTTCAAACTGAAGGCTCAGACCGTTATATGACAGGCCGTGAAGTTATGGCTCTTTTAAATATGAAGCCCGGCCGCCGCGTTGGAGAATTATTAGAAGGGCTTGACTTGGCAGTAGGAACAGGAAAAGTCAGCAGCCGTACAGGAGCAGAAGCTTGGTTGAAAGCACAATAGCAGCAATTTCGACGGCACTCGGAGTCGGTGGAATAGCGATAATTAGAGTTTCCGGCTTTGAGGCCGTCAATATTTCTACAAAAATTCTGACGCGAAAAAATTTCGATATTCCCGGAAAATTATATTTAACGAATTTAATAGACAACGACGGGAATATTTTAGACCGCGTCTTGGCCGTACGTTTTGAAAAGCCTAAAAGTTACACGGGCGAAGATGTTTTTGAAATTCACACTCACGGGGGAATTTTTATAGCGCGGCTTTGTCTTGAACTTTTATTGCAAAATGGCGCAAGAGCAGCTTTACCCGGCGAATTTACCCGAAGAGCTTTTATAAACGGACGAATCGATTTATCTCAAGCCGAAGGAGTTTTAGGAATAATTCAAGCTCAAAGTGTCGAGGCTCTCAAGGCTTCAGCTAGAACTTTGAACGGCGGACTTTCTGAAAAAATTCACGAAATTCACACGAAAATTTTAAACGTTCAAGCGAATTTTGAAATTGATTTAGATTTTCCTGAAGGCGAAGTCTTTGACGAAAATTTTGATTCGGCGGGCGAAATTTCAAAAATCAAAAGCGAACTTGAAAATCTTTTATCTTCTTGCGAGGCCGGAGCAATTTTCAATAGTGGCGTTAAAATCACAATCGCAGGTCGTCCTAACGTCGGTAAATCTTCACTTTTGAATGCAATTTTAGAGAAAAACCGCGCAATA
>JAFVEW010000314.1 GCA_017475805.1 Synergistaceae bacterium
GCGAACTTTGAATTAGCCTGTTTTTTGAAAATTTCGCTGACTATTTCGTCTTTGTCATCAAAATCAAAACGGCTGAACTTGGCATTTCCAACTGTCCTTACGGGCAAAATAGCAAACGCAACTTTATCGTTATTTTTTGTAAGTTCGATTGTATCGCTGAAAAACTCTTTAATTTTGTCGTATAAGGACTCGCTGTCTTTCATGTAAGCTTCGCACTTCAAAGGAACAATCAGTAGCAATTTATCTCTGTTCAGATTTAGCAAACTGTCAGCTAATAAACTTTGAATTTCGTTGATTTTCGCACGCTCTGCAAATTTCCCTTTGTATTCGATTAAGTAAGGAGCGTTGACGGCTATGAAGATAACATCTGATTTATTGACAATTTCCGAAACCCTTTTGAAGTTTGCGTTATCTCCAGCAGAATTCAGCCATCCGCCCGGAAAATCGTAAAAATGCACGGGGATTTTGTTATTTCGGCCGTTGATGTTAAAAAGGTATTCACGTATCTCTTCAGTATTTGTTATCGGTGAGCCAAATTCAAATTCGCCGCTGTTCGCCTCACGTTCAAGAAGTTTATACGCTTCGGATAAAATTTCAAAAGTTTTGGGATCACCCGGAGAGAAAACGCCTGCAAATACTTCACTGAAAAATTTATTCATGCACGCAAGCAGCGTAGTTTTACCAGCACCGCTCGCGCCTAAAACTGTAAAATACAGTTTATTAGTACTCATAAATAATTAGTCCTTTCTTAAATTTTTTCATTATTATCAGTATTTTGAGAAAACGATGCTTCATTGCCCATAAGCACTGAGATAAAATAAAGTGGTGGAACATTTTCGCAAATTATTTTTATAATTGAGGCTATTGGAACTGATAAAAACGCACCAGGTACACCCCAAATCATTGTCCAAAACAACAAAGAAAGTAATATCACAATAGAGCTTACGCCAAGACTTTCGCTTAAAATTTTCGGACCTATGATATTTCCGATTACCATTTGAATAGTCGTAAGCATTGCTAAAACTATTAACGGCTCGAATATACTTGTAAATTGTATGAAGGCCATTAAAACTGGTAAAATAGTCGCTATTATTGAACCTACGTTAGGAATAAAATTCAAGAAAAATGCGCTAACATAGCCCAGCTTCTTGCAAGTTCAACGTTCATAATTGCAGGTGCTCCCCATACAAATAATGCAGTCGCAAGACTTAATAGCGTCTGATTAATCATGTAGTAGCTTACTTGATCCGAGATGCTTTTTAGAATATCTTTTATTTTATTGCTTGTTTTTCCGCGAAAGGCCTTATTGATTTTTCGTTCAGTATAGGGGGCTTCTATGAGCATGAACATTAAAAAGAAAATGGTCATGAAAAATTTATCAGTAAGTTCAAAAAGGAAACTAACTATGTAACCTGTACCGCTTTTGAAGAAATCAAAGCCTATATTAGCCCAATTCATTGCCGATACCATTTCAGGGGTAATGTTTAACAGAACCATGAAGTTGTTATAATGCTCGAGCAAAGTCGCTGAATATCGATTATAGACATCATTAAAATTTAGTAGCCTGCGAAGCTATAAAACGAACTCCTAAAAAAGCAATAGTAATTAAAACGAATAGCATTAGCATTAAATTAAGATACGGATGAAGGTGTAGTTTATTACCAAGATTATTAACGGGACGCAAAATCTGTAAGATAAACCACGCGACAACTAAAGGGACAAAAACATTTCTCGCAACATGTAAGATTAGGCAAAAACCACTATCGACAAAAAAGCTATCAGTGCTGCGGTAATGTTTACATTTATGAGAAGGTTTAATATTCTCAGATTATTCTTCAATCTACTCATGTTTCATGTTGCTAAAAATATAACTTCCCCCCTTAACTGATAACACTAATTTAAGTTTTCGCAGATTCTTTAACTCTACGAAAGGTTATAAACATAAAAATGTGCGTACAATTTTACGCAATAATGCTGAATTTTTCAAGACTCCATGAAATTTTTTTAACTCTTTTTTCGAGATTTAATCACGGTTTTCAGGAAAATTTTATTAATTCATAGTCAAACATTATAGTCAGGAGGTTTTTAATTATGCCGAGAAAAGGCGAGAATATTTTTAAGAGGAAAGACGGACGCTGGGAAGGCCGCTATATTAAGGCACGGGACGGAAATAAGGCCGTCTATGGCTACGTTTTCGGGAAATCTTATTTAGAAGTTAAACAGAAAAAGGCCGAAGCACTCAGCCGAATCGACCACGATAAAATTCAAGTTAAAAAGCAGATTCAGGCTAAAAGTCTGACTTTTGAAAATATCGCCCGTCAATGGCTCGAAGAATTAAAACCGATCCGCAAGAAGTCGACAATCGTTAAATACATGGGACAACTGAAAAATTACATAATTCCGGCATTCGGAAATTATAAGCTAAACGAAATCAGTAACGAAAATATTATTTCATTCAGCAGAAAACTTTTAACCGAAGAACAGCAAGGCCGAAAACTTGCGCCTAAAACTGTTTCGGACATTCTTTCAAGAATGAAAAGTATTCGCCGCTTCGCTTTGCTTAGAGGTTATGAAGTCAGTTATATTCCTAACGTTGTAGAAATTCCGTTCAGGCAACGACAAATTAGAATTTTGACCATTTTTGAAGAAAATAAAATTCTCCGTTATTTGAAAAATCATTTTGACCTCACAGCACTTGGGATTTTGCTGTCGTTATTCACAGGACTTCGGATAGGAGAGCTTTGCGCCTTGAAATGGAGCGATTTCTCTTTTGCGGACAAAGAATTTTACGTGCAAAGGACTATGCAACGCCTCCATAACTTAGACGATGACACTGAAAGAAAGACGACTATTGAAATCGGCGAGCCTAAAAGTCAAAGCTCAATCCGAAAAATTCCGATACCTGACGAACTTCTGAATTTTCTTAAAAATGCTTATGTTGCGGACGCTTACGTCTTAAGCGGCTTAAAAAATAAATTTGTCGAACCCCGAACAATGGAAAACCGTTTTAAGAGCGTTCTGAAAAAATGTGGCGTAGAAAAAATTAATTTTCATGCGCTCCGTCATACGTTCGCCACGAGGTGCGTAGAATTAGGCTTCGACATTAAATCTTTAAGCGAAATTTTAGGCCACGCCAATGTGAATATAACTCTCAATCGCTATGTCCACCCCAGCATGAAATTAAAGCACGCAAATATGAATAAGCTCAACAGCTTTATTTGCAGTCAAAATTCTTACTTGGGGGACACAGAATAAGTATGTACAAAAGAAATTAAGAATTTTTCAATGAGTTACAGACACTGCGAAAGAGAGTTATTTTTGTCCACATAGTTCAAAAAGTCAGCAATGGTATAGCTTTATGGCACTTCAATATTTGCGTCGTACCAAGATAGCGCGAGTCGAAGCCAAAGGGAGAATCGCTCATAAGCCACACTTCATCGTTCTTTAAGACTACGGGAAGCGGAAATGCCTTCAAAAATCGTCCTGCCCTGTCGTGAGAAAGCGGCGCACTGTTAGGGAACGCCACGCCGTTAATCTTGATGAGGCCGTTATCACCAAGTTCAATAAAATCGCCGTTAAGTCCTGCGACAAGTTTTAAGAAAGGCTTATTTTTGCCCCAAATATTTTTTCTGAAATATTCATGCGGAATCCACTCCGTAGAACTGAAAGCCTCTATAGGAACTTGAACAAAATCGCCTTTTTTCGGTAAACCGTCAACTTTCAGCCAAAGACCGCGAGGAACAGAAGCAGTCGTGTTAAGGATTAAACATTCAGAGCAGATAAAAGCTCCGAGAATTGCTCCGATAAGAATGATTATTAAGGCGTTTCTACGTTGATTTTTTTTACGCATGGAGAGCCTCACCTTTGAAAACGGGCTTGCCGTCTTTATCGCTCGCAGTCATTTTACAGTCAGGATAATTAGAACAGCCCCAAAACGTCCCGTTCTTGCCATGCCGTAAAGTCATGACTCCGTTACCACAACGCGGACATTTAATATTGCTTTTAGTTGGATTTTTTCCGCCGTCTAAACTTTGAATAGTGATAGGCTGTGCAGACGCAACAAGTCTTCTTATTTCGTTTGCAACATGATTATAGATAAGTTCATCAATCTGCATTTCTTGAGCCTTGATTTTTCTAATGTAAGTTTCCCAAACGGCTGTAAGGTCAGGGCGCGTTATATTGTCGGGAAGAGCATTAATCAGACTATTAGCGGCTTGTGAAGAAATTAAATTTTTGCCTTTCTTGACTAACATTCCGCTGTCGATAAGGTCTTGAATAATTCCGGCTTGTGTCGCGGCTGTGCCGATCCCGTCTGTTTCTTTGAGGATTTTTTTGATTTCGGGGTCTTTGACATAGAGATAAACTTCGTTCATGGCTTTTAATAACGTAGCTTCTGTAAACCGCGCAGGAGCTTTTGTTTTTTTCTCTAAAATGTTGACGTAACTGCACGAGCCGTTTTCACCTTCTAAAGTTTCAGGCAATGAAGCAGAATTATTTTCTTCACTGTTATCTTCGTTTTTATCTTGTAAATCGTTGTCAAGAGATTTCCAGCCCTCATTGAGAATTTGCCGGCCTGAAGCAGAGAATAATTCGCC
>JAFVEW010000315.1 GCA_017475805.1 Synergistaceae bacterium
AAATTTTCATATTTTAATTTTGCTCCTTGAGTCTTTGCTTTATAAAATTTTTGACTTTTTCAAGATCGCTGCACGTCAAAATCGGAATTAACGAATTAATTTCTTCTATGCTTAAATTCCACCATTGAAACTTGAGCATAAGATTGATAAGTTCATCATCAAATCGCTTTCGGATTTCCTTTGCAGGATTGCCGGCACCGATCGTATAGGGCGGAACATCAGAAGCGACGACGCTGTTTAAGCCGATAATTGCTCCGTCATAAATATGAACTCCCGGCATTATCGTAGAGTTTTGGCCTATCCAAACGTCATTTTCTATAATCGTGTCGCCCTTTAACGGCATTTCAGATAAAGGCGGTGCCTCTTGCTCCCAGCCTTCAAAAATATAAAAAGGAAACGTAGATACCGCATTCATTTGATGATTAGCACCGTTCATTATGAAATTTACGCCTGAAGCAATTTGACAGAATTTCCCGATGATTAACTTGTCGCCTATAAAATCGTAGTGATGAGTTACGTGTTTTTCAAAATCAACATCCGCGAAATATGTAAAATCTCCGACGATGATATTAGGATTTTTTACAGTCGGCTTGACGTTAATTAAATTATTGACGCCCTCCAACGGGAAAATTTTGTTAGGGTCAGGCTTAATATTCATAGTCTGGCATTAAGATTTTCATTAATTCGTCGTCGTGATGATAAGTGATTTCGCAAACGTCATCAAAAATCATCGTCGCGCCTTTTTCACGGGTGTAAGCCTCCCAATTTAAGCCGGGATTACCTGTTCGTGCAAAATCTATCCAAGCCTGACTCATTTTGTCAGCAAGAGCCTCTGCTTTTTCGCCGCCGCCTGTTGCCATTTCGCTTAATTTAATATTATTAAAAACAAACGGCAATTCAGAGCAATGATAAGCCATAGCGTAGCCGCCCATTATAGGAGTTTCCCAAGTGAAGACGTAAGAATAAACGGGCGCGCCGTTCTGGTCTGATTTTAAATTCGCGACTTTTTTCGCGCGAGTTCTAAGCCAAGCGTCAACATAAAGAGCATCGGCTTCTTTTTTATGCGGGTATGCTTTTGTGAAGGCTTTGACTACATCGTCAGCTTTTTCGCCGTATTTTTCGCGGAGTTTTTCACCGATTTGAGCGTCAGTCCAAAAATTTTTATTGTCGCTTTGAGTTATGGCCATATTTGCAAGCAGCGGCATTGAAATCCATTCGTTTAAGCACGTTCCGATAATAATGGGAATATCTTTAGCTTGGTCAACAAATTTTTTATCGGCGGGATCTTCTGTGACAAATTTTCCGTCAACGACAGGACACCACATTAAAGAGCGCGCTCCGAGTGCGTTAATTATGTTTCTTTCTTCGGCAACTTGAACTAGAGCTTTATTCGCGGCAGCGTTAATTTCTTCGTAAGAAAGAGAATTTAATTTTTCAAGTTCGTTCGGCGAAATTCCAAGATTTTTTAACGTGATTTCAGTAACATATTCACTCGTAGCTTTATCGGTAAGCGTCATACCTGAATTTTCAGTTGCTCCGCTTTCAAGAATGGCTTTATGAAAAAGTCCTTTAGCTGAAGGCACGGCCATTAAAGTTATAATTTTTGCAGCACCGCCGGACTGTCCGAATAAAGTTACGTTTTCAGGATCGCCGCCGAAATTTGAAATATTTTCGTGAATCCATTCGAGAGAAGCTACTAAATCGCGAGTGCTTTGATTGAACGAATCTTTATATTTTCCGCCGTATGCTGATAAATCAAGAAAGCCCACGACGTTTAAGCGATGATTTACAGAAACAACAACGACGTCGCCTTTTCTAGATAAACTTTCTCCGTCGTAAACATCTTCAACTGTCGCAGCTCCCATCATATGACCGCCGCCGTGAATCCAAACCATAACAGGGCGTTTTTTGTCATCAAGTCCAGGTGTCCAGATATTAA
>JAFVEW010000316.1 GCA_017475805.1 Synergistaceae bacterium
AAAAATTTAATAAAAATTCAACCGTCGAAACACAATTAAAAATTTTAGAATTGGAAGGAGATTAATTTTTTATGGTTATTCACGAAAACGTTATCAAAGGAAATGGAATCGTCGGCAATGACGCAGTAAAAGCTCTCAAAAGACGCGGCTTTGAAGCTGAATACGTCCCGACAGGAGCAGACGCTTTGAAAAGAATTTTGGAAATTATACCGGCGGACGCTTCAGTAGGTATTCCCGGCACTATCACTGTCAGGGACATTGGAGCTCTTGACGCATTAAAAGAACGCGGTAACGTTGTTTATCAGCATTGGGGCGGCGATATGACTTCTGCAGAGACTCGCGCAGCCCGTTTCAAAGAGAATGAAGCCGACGTTTTTTTAACGAGTGCAAACGCTCTCACCCGCGACGGGCAGATCATTAACATTGACGGCACTGGCAACAGAGTCGCCGGAATGTCTTGGGGAAACGGCCTTGTTTTATTTGTAATAGGGATTAATAAGTTAGCTTTTAATCTTGAAGACGGAATCAAACGCGCTCAAGCAGCAACGATCCCGAATGCAATTAGACAACACGTCGAAACAGCTTGCGTCAAAGCCGGACACTGCGTCAACTGCCTTAATGACGATAGCATGTGCCGAGCAATTTTAATCCTTAATCAAGCCGTCAAAGGACGAAAATATCATGTTATTGTCGTCGGCGAAAGTTTAGGATATTAAAAAACAAGTAGGAATTAGGAGTTAGGAAATAGGAAGTAAAAAAACAGGGATAAAATGATATACGAATATCCATCAATCATAAGCTACAGCAAAGACGATAAAGTCTATTACGTTGATTTTCCTGACATGAGCAATTGTTTTACTGACGGAATGACATTACGTGAAGCATTAGACAACGCTGAAGACGCATTGAACACAATGCTTTCTTACATGGAAGAACAAGGCGAAGTTATGCCGACATCGAGCGACTTAAATTCAATTAAATTAGGAAGCGGCGAAATCGTTGCTCTTGTGAAAACGGACACAGCGTCTTATTCTCAAATTGCTGTATAAAAAAAAGGAGCTTAAAATTTTTCATAATGGAAATGGAAAACAGAGATAAAATCGTAGTTTTATTGGCAGGAGGGCGAATAGTTCAGCATCAGGACGACAGCGAACTTAATGATGAAGAACTTTACGCGCTCTTGCCTGAAGATATACGCGGGCATGTAATGTTTCAAAAATGGAGCTTCCAGCCCGTTTCAAATTACACGCTTAGAATGTGCGGCGAATTAATCAGTATGGTAACGTCATTCGTTCATGATCAAGGCGCACGCGGTGTTGTTGTTACTTGCGGGCTTCAGGCTTTATCTGAAGTTTCTTACTTGGCCGATTTAGTTTGGGATTTGAATCCGCCTTTAATCTTCACCGGCTCGATTTTCAATGCCGACTCGCCTAACAGCGAATCTCGTTTAAGGCTTACGCAGTCAGTAAGGGCGGCTTTGTCAGGAGCCTGCACGGGCAAGGGAGTTTTAATTTGCGTTCAAGATGCTATTTACGCTCCGGCCGATGTTTTAAGAATTTCAAATTTCAATCGCGGAGGCTTGCTGGCGTTCCCTGAGTCGCCTCTCGGAGTTTTTTCGCAGCCGTCTGGAAATTATATTTCTTTGAGATTTCCGCGTCATCGTTACATTCAAAAAATGGTTCAGCCTTTGGCTCGAAATATTCCGGTTTTAACGGCCTCGCTCGGCGATAATGATTTAATGCTCCGGGCTTTGCTTGAAAATAAAAAAGTTGAAGAACTTGACGGCCTTGTAGTCTCAGGACTTGGCGACGGCGATGTGCCTTCCTCATGGGTGCCGCTTTTAAGAAAAATTATTCGCGCTGAAATTCCCGTAGTGCTTGCGTCCCGATACCCTGACGGAATTGTTCAACCTATTGAAAATTACGAAGGAAGTGCGGCTCAACTTTTAGAGATAGGCTTAATCAGCAGCGGAATGTTGTCGCCGTATCAGGCTCGAATTAAATTAGCCGTTGCTTTGGCAGCAAACTTAAAAGGCGAAGAGCTTGCGAATTATATGCGCGGCGGAAAGTAAAAATTAAAGATGCCTAAAATAGTTGCAATTATAGGAAGACCAAACGCCGGAAAATCTTCGCTTTTTAACAGGCTCACCGGTACTAAAGACGCGATTGTTGATGACATGCCCGGAGTTACTCGCGATAGACTTTACGGCGAATGTGAACATCGCGGAAAAAATTTTTATGTCATTGATACAGGCGGAATCTTTGGAACTGATACTGAATTTAGCGCAGGAATTAAAAATCACGTTGACGAAGCTGTGAAAGAATGCGACGCTATAATTTTTCTGCTTGACGGCCGCGACGGTGTTACGAGTTCCGACGAAGAAATCGCTAATTTTATTCGCAGAGCCTCTGGAAACGAAAAGCCCGTTA
The DNA here is from genome assembly GCA_017475805.1 of Synergistaceae bacterium. Next base: position 2,430 of record JAFVEW010000316.1, read on the forward strand.
TCGTTGCTATGAATAAACTTGACGACCCTAAGCATGATGATTTTATTAATGATGCTTACTCATTAGGTTTTGAAAATGTCATAGGACTTAGCGCGCTTCATAAACGCGGCGTTGATGATTTACTTGATTTAATTATAGATTTACTGCCCGAAGACAACGAAGATTTTGAAGAGAATGCTGACGAAATTAAACTCGTCATCGCGGGCAAGCCTAACGTCGGTAAATCTTCACTCTTAAATAAGATTACAAATTCGGAGCGTTCGCTTGTAAGTCCGATAGCAGGAACAACTCGCGACCCTGTTGACATGAAAGTTAATATCGACGGACAAAATTTCAAAATCGTCGATACTGCAGGCTTGCGAAAACGCTCAAAATTTGACGGAGATTTAGAATATTATTCCTTCGTAAGGACTTTAGCAGCCGTTGATAGAGCCAATATAGCTTTATTATTAATGGACGCTCGCGACCCATGCACGGATCAGGATAAAAAAATCGCTGCTCACGTAGTTCAAAAGGGCAAAGGAATCGTTATTGTCTTAAACAAATGGGACTTAGTAACTGGAGAAAATTCAAAAGCTGACGAATTAATAAAAAAAATTCGCGACGAAATGCCTTTCTTAAGTTACGCGCCTATAGTCTTTGCTTCGGCTTTGAACGGTCGCGGAGTTTCTAAAATTATTCAGACTGTCTTGAAAGTCAATGAGAACAGACAGAAAAGAATCCCGACGAACTTATTAAATCGCTTAATGCGTGATGTTCTTGCGTTTGATAGATTGCCTTCAGATAAAAAAGGCCGTGCCTTGAAAGTTTATTATTGTTCGCAGGCTGATGCTTTGCCGCCGAGTTTTATATTTTTCGTGAATAAACCTGAATTAGTAAATTCGTCGTTTGAAAATCACGTTAAAAATAAACTCCGCGAGCTTGAAGACTTCACAGGGACTCCAGTCCGAACGTTCTGGCGCGGTAAAGAAAGAGAAGATTAAGTAATGAAAAAAATTTTTATAGCGATTTTTGTTTTAATTCTTAGCGTGTCGTGCGCTGAAGCTCGGAGTGATATAACTTTAGCTGAATTAAACGGTACTGTCGGCGTTCAAATGGAAGAATTTGTGAAAGAAGTTATAACTAATTCCGAACAGAACGGCGACGCTTTAATAATTTTTCAGCTTGATACACCGGGTGGCTTAGTCGAAGCTATGCGAGGCGTAGTGCAGTCGATTTTAGCTTCAAAAGTTCCTGTTGCCGTATGGATTCCGCCGGGAGGACGTGCTGCAAGTGCTGGAGCTTTTATAGTTCAGGCTGCTCACGTTGCCGCAATGGCTCCGGGTACGAATATCGGCGCGGCTCATCCTGTCGTTGCATCGGGCGAGGACATTAAAGAAAGCGACATGAGCAAAAAAATCATGAATGACTTAAAAGCTCAAATGCGTTCAGTTGTTCAGTTAAGAAATAGAAATCAGGAAATCGCCGAGCAGATGATTGAAGAAAGTATCTCACTGACTGCTACAGAAGCGTTAAAAAATCGCGTTGTTGACATTGTTGCAGGAGATGTAAATTCTTTAATCAAAGCTATAGCAGGCAGGAGAGTGAAAATTAATTCGCAGTTCGTGAATATAAATTTTGATAACGAAATTAAAGTTTCACGTGCGAAAATGTCATTCAGCGAAAAAATTATTCAGTTTGTCTCTGATCCTCAGATAGCTTATTTATTAATCTCGGCTGGAGTTATGGCGATTTTCTTTGAGATTATCACGCCGGGCGGTTTTATTTTGGGAACAGTCGGCGGAGTTATGCTCGTGCTTGGCTCGATAGTCTTAAAAATGTTGCCATTTAACTGGTCTGGAATAGTTTTAATCTTAGCTGGAATTATTTTAATGGCCGTAGATTTAATCGCAGGAACTTCAGGACTTTTGACTCTCGTGGGTTTACCTGTGTTTTGCTTGGGCGGAGTATTTTTATTCAGAGCACCGGGCGGCGAGCTGCTTCAAATTTCAATGTCATTTATTATCGGTCTTGCGATAGCATTAGGAATTTGTTTCGCGCTGATGGCGTTTTTAATATTAAAAGGTTTTCGGCGGAAAGTCGCGACAGGTTCGCAGGGAATGTTAGGTCTTGAAGTAGAAGTAATATCTGACTTAAGTGAAAATTCATTCGGCCAAGTTTCTTGTCATGGAGAAATATGGCGTGCAAAATCTGAATCAGGAGTTATTTTCGCAGGCTCGTCAGGGGTTGTGAAAGCTATCGACGGAATGACACTGATAACAAAAGGCGATTAGGAGTGAATAACAATGACAATACCAAGAAATATTTTTAGAGCATATGATATTCGCGGCAATGCTGACAAAGAATTAACGGACGAAGTCGCAAAGTTAATAGGCCAAGCCTACGCTACGTGGCTGATTAGGGCTGACGTTAAAGGCGGCGTTACTATCGGCGGCGACGCAAGACTATCGACTCCGCGAATTAAAGCCGCTTTGACTGAAGGAATTTTATCGACAGGGCTTGACGTTATTGATGTAGGACTTGTAACAACACCGATGTTATATTGGAGCTTGATAAAGTTTAATTTCAAAGGCGGCGTCATGATAACAGGCTCGCATAATCCTCCCGACATGAACGGAGTTAAATTATGTTTCGAGCGCGGAACTTTATGGGGTCAGGACGTTCAAAATATAAGATTAATCGCTGAGTCAGGAAATTTTGAACGCGGTCAGGGCAAATTAACTCATGCTAATATCGATGACGAATATTTGAAAATGCTCGTTGCAAAATTCGATTTGCCATTCAGCAAAAAATTCAAAGTCGTTTGCGACTCAGGTAACGGCGCGGCAGGATTAACGGCACGAAAATATTTTGAAGCTCTCGGCTGTGAATGTATTTCTTTATTCGACGAACCCGACGGACATTTTCCTAATCATCACCCTGATCCTCAGAAACGTGAAAACATGCAGACTTTAATCGAAAGAGTTAAGACAGAAAACGCTGACGTCGGTTTTGCTTTTGACGGCGACGCTGACAGACTCGGAGTCGTTGACGATAAAGGCGAAATAATTTTTGGCGACAGATTAATGACTCTATATTGGAAAGAAATTTTAGCGACTCACAAGGGCGCGGATGTCATAGTCGAGCCTAAGTGCAGTTTAGTTTTGCCGGAGCTTGCTGAAAGGTTAGGCGGCAAAGTTTTATATTGGAAATCCGGCCACTCTTTAATAAAAGCAAAAATGCGAGAGATCGGAGCTTTATTTGCAGGCGAATATTCTGGACATATGTTCTTTGCTGATGAATTTTTCGGTCATGACGATGCTTTTTATGCTGCCGGAAGGATTTTGCGAATAATGTCGAAGTTCAAAGACTCTTTATCAATGTTAATGCGCGGCGTTCCGATTTATCCCTCAACTGATGAGATTAGAATCCCTTGCGCCGACGACGTTAAATTTGAAATCGCCGAAGGAATCAAAAATAAAGTTAAAACTAAACACGAAATCAGCGACATCGACGGCATCAGAATTTTATATCCTGACGGCTGGGGTTTAATTAGAGCCTCTAATACTCAGCCCGTTATGGTTATCAGGTGTGAAGGAAAAACTAAAGAAGCTCTTGAAAGAATCATGAATGAAGTTAAAGAAATTTTATTGGCTGAAGGACTGCCGGATTTTCAATGGACATTCTGAAAAGCAATTAGGAAGTAGGAGTTAGGAACGAAGATGAAAAATTGTGTTCCTCAATATAAAGTCATAATTTCGCCTTCGGAATATTTGCCGCTTGATGTTTATGAACACACTCAGCTTGAAATAGGCTTCGGCAACGGTGAATTTACTGTTCAATATGCGAAATTAAATCCTGAAATTTTTTTGTACGGCGTTGAAATTTCGCAGTCTTGTGTTTTACGTTGTGCACGGCGTGCTGAAGGATTAAAAAATTTGAAAATTATTAACACTGACGCCCGTTATATGCTGCGAGAATTATTTGAAGATGAATCGCTTGAAAAAATCATAATGCAGTTCCCTTGTCCTTGGCCTGGCAACGGAAACGCTCATAGACGAGTTACAGCGCGTGATTTTTCAGACGGACTCGCGGCGGTTTTGAAAGTCGGCGGAGTTTTCGAGATGGTTTCAGATGACGAAGATTATTCGCGTGAAGTTTGGCGCGTTCTTGGAAATCATGAAGCCCTTGAAGCCGAAGAATTTTTAACGAATCCTGAGCGTTCAATCACGACGAAATATGAACGAAAATGGCTTGAGCAGGGCAAAAATATTTTTAAGCTGACATTCAGAAAAGTAAAAAATTTCACAGTTCAACGGAGAACATCGCAAGAAATGCACATAAAAATAAAAAAACAAGTTAAGCAAGAAGACATTGACGCATTAAAAAATCTTTCAGGTAAAGACGAAGATAAAAAATCATTTTGGAAATTCGGAAAAAATTTCACAGACGGCGAAAAATTTTTATTAGAAACGCTCACGAGCGACGACGAATTTGAACAAAAATTTTATATTAATATCTCGCCTCGAGACGACGGATTTTTAATTAGACTTGATAAAACTTCAAGCGCGTTTTTGACTCCTTCTGTTCGTTCAGCTTTGAATGACGCTGCAGAAAGATTAATGAAAAATAATTATGAAGCATGAAAGACGTTAGACCGACTTCAGGAAAAGTTTTGCAGGCGTTATTCAATATTCTTGGCGATATTGACGGCTCAAAATTTTTAGATTTATTCGCAGGCACAGGACACGTAGGACTCGAAGCCTTAAAGCGCGGCGCGGAGTCCTGTGTTTTTGTCGAAAACGTTAAAAATCGTGCTGACGCTATAAAAAAACTTTCGTCTGATTCTTTAGTTTTGTCGCTTGAAGTCCGCCGTGCCGTTTCGTGGATTGTGAAGCGCGAAATGAAATTCAATATAATTTTTGCCGACCCTCCTTATAATTCAGGCTGGTGCGAAGAAATATTAAAAATCCCTAATCTTGAAAAATTATTTAACAATGATTGTGTTTTTATATTAGAACATTCAAGCCGCGAAAAATTTGAAATAAATAACGAAATTTTTGAATTAATTTCAATGCGTGAATATGGGGAAACCTGTTTAACTTTTTTGAAAAAAATTATTAGAATTTAGACTCATTTCTGTTTTCTGTTCACTGCTTTTTTCTTCGATACAATATTTCAGAAATTTTCATGAGGGGGAATAAAATTAAGATGTCGATGACAATGACTCAAAAAATCCTCGCGGCTCACGCAGGGCTTAAAGAAGTTCACGCGGGACAGTTAATTCAAGCAAAATTAGATTTAACGCTTGGCAATGATATTACCGCGCCCGTAGCTATTAACGAATTTGAAGCGGCCAATTTCGATAAAATTTTTGATAAAGATAAAGTTGTATTCGTTATGGATCACTTCACGCCTAACAAAGATATTAAATCAGCTACGCAGTGCAAACAGTGCAGGACTTTTGCAAAAAGATTTAATCTCACTAATTTTTTTGACGTCGGCACAATGGGAATAGAACATGCGTTGCTGCCTGAAAAGGGGCTCGTCGCTCCGGGCGAAGCTATAATCGGTGCAGACTCTCACACTTGCACTTACGGAGCTGTAAATGCTTTCTCAACGGGCGTAGGCTCTACTGACTTGGGCGCGGCTATGGCTGTCGGCTATACTTGGTTCAAAGTCCCTGCGGCCATAAAAGTTAATATCATCGGCAAGAAAAAAGATTTTGTTTCAGGGAAAGACGTGATTTTATACTTAATTGGCAAAATCGGAGTCGACGGAGCGTTATATAAATCTCTTGAATTTTCAGGCGAAGGCTTAAAAGAACTTTCAATGTCCGACAGATTAACTATTGCTAATATGGCTATTGAAGCAGGCGGCAAAAATGGAATTTTCCGTGTCGATGACATCACGCGGGAATATCTCAAAGGCCGCGTAACCCGTGAATGGAAAGCCTACGACCCTGATCCCGATGCAGAATATGAAAGCGTTGTTGAATTAAATCTCGACGAAATCGACTGCACTGTTTCTTGGCCTCATTTACCTGAAAACGCTAAGCCCGCAACTGAAGGCAAAGATATAAAAATTGATCAAATTGTAATAGGTTCATGCACTAACGGAAGAATAGAAGACTTGAAAGCCGCCGCTGAAATCTTAAAAGGCAGGCATTTAGCTGACGGTGTTCGCGGGATTATTATTCCGGCCACTCAAAGCGTTTATCGTGAAGCTATTAAGCTCGGCTATATTGAAATTTTCCTTGACGCCGGCTGCATTGTTTCTACGCCGACTTGCGGGCCTTGCTTAGGCGGTCATATGGGGGTTTTAGCTAAAGGCGAACGCTGTGTTTCTACCACTAATAGAAATTTTGTCGGCAGAATGGGACACACTGAAAGCGAAGTTTATTTAGCATCTCCTGCTGTAGCTGCTGCTTCAGGAATTGCCGGACACATTGCTCACCCTAAGGAGGTTTTATAAATGAAAGCTCACAAATATGGCGACCACGTTGACACAGACGTTATAATCCCTGCGCGTTATCTTGCAAGCCAGGACGCAAAAGAATTAGCTTCTCACTGTATGGAAGATATAGACAAAGATTTTCACGCTAAAGTCAAAGAAGGCGATATTATCGTAGCTGGATTAAATTTCGGCTGCGGCTCTTCGCGCGAACATGCTCCAGTAGCTATTAAGGCATCAGGAATTTCGTGCGTCATTGCAAAAAGTTTCGCAAGAATTTTTTACCGCAACGCAATTAACATCGGTCTTGCTATTCTTGAATGTCCCGAAGCTGCAAGTGATATTGATGATAACGATGAAGTTAAAATCAATTTCGATACCGGCGTAATTACTAACGAAACAAAAAATAAAACTTATCAAGCTGAGCCTTTCCCGGAATTTATTAAAAACATGATTAAAGACGGCGGCTTAATTGCCTCGCTTAAAAAAACGGTTAAGATTTAAGAGTGTGAAGAGTGAGGAATGAAAAACAAAATCTCATTTCTCACTTTTTGTATTTGTCTAAGCTCTCATTCAGTAAACGAGATTAGCACAGTTTGGCTACATGACCTGAGTTTAATTCTTTGTATATCATTACGATTACACAAATTGAGATCAAGAAAGTTAGAACATCGCTCGCGGGCATTGACCATAAAACACCTTCAAGTCCCATAAACATCGGCATTATTATTGTTAAACCTGCGCCAAAAATTATTTCGCGTACCATTGAAAGACTTGCTGAAATATAGGGTCTTCCCATCGCTTGGATAAAGATAAACGCCGCTTTGTTCACGCAAGCTAAAATTATCATACAAAGATAAATTCTGAAACATCTAACGGTGAAATTTGCATAGTGAACGCTCTCGCCTGAAGCTCCAAATAATTCTGCAATATAAGCAGGGAAAAACTCAACTATTATAAAAGCAACGCAGCCGATTATAAATTCGCAAGTTAATAGCAATGTGAAAAGATTTTTAACCCGGTCAGGACGCTGTGCACCGACATTAAAGCCAACTATAGGTGTGCAGCTTGCTGAAAGACCTACAACGATTGAAATTACAATCTGAAAAAATTTCATGACTATGCCGACGACGGCCATAGGAATTTGAGAAAATTCAGGCTGTCCGAAAATTTTATCTAATGCTCCATATTTTTGAATCATGATATTAACGGACGCAACGCTGATAACAAGCGAAATTTGTGATAAAAAACTACACATACCTAAAGGCAAATATCGTTTCATTAACTTTGGATTATACGAAAGATTTTCACGGGTAAAATTAACGGCTTTCATTTTTTTAGAGATATATAAAAGCGACATGAACGCTGTGAAAATTTGTCCCATTATCGTGGCAAGTGCCGCGCCCATCATTCCCCAACGAAATACAAAAATAAAAATCGGATCAAAAATTATATTTATTCCTGCTCCCATTAAAGTTGAAAACATTACATAATTTGGGCTTCCGTCGGCTGAAATTATCGGGTTCATTGCCTGTCCAAAAACATAAAACGGAATGCCGGGAATTATAAATGTAAAATACTCGACAGCAAGTCTAAAAGTTTCGTCATTGACACGGCCTCCGAAGAAAGTCAAAAGTTCTTCACGGAAAATATAATACAAAACCGCGATTATAATTCCAACTGTTGAAGATAAAAGAGCCGCGCTTCCGACTGCATCACCGGCGCGTTTTGTTTCACGAGCTCCAAGCGACATGCTTACGAATGCGCAAACACCGTCACCGATTAAAAGCGTAAAAGCTAAGGCTATAACTGTCATCGGAAATACAACATTATTAGCCGCATTGCCGTGAGAACCTAAATAATCAGCATTAGCTATAAAAATTTGATCTACAATATTATAGAGAGCCGCGACTAAAAGCGACACTATCAGAGGCACAGCATAACGCACCATTAATTTACCTACAGGGTCATTCACTAAAAACATATTTGCGTTTTCGTTGTTGTTCAAAATTCAAAACTCCTTAAAAAAATTTTGAGCATAAAAAAAATGCGCCGGTCCTTTTGCTCGGACTTACGCATTCTCTGCTGCTCAGCTAATAAATTATAACACGTTTATATCACAGGTTCTGTTGACTTTTTTAATCTCGGCCTGCATTAGTTACCCAATCCGTAGTCATTGAAATAATTACCCAAGAATTTTTAACGGGCTTGACGACAGCTGCGAACATTCCCGGACGTGACGTAATGTTTTTTGAGTCGTAAATATCTCCGGCAAACATTAAATTTTCACCTCGTTTAGTAACGCCCTGAACGTCGGCAAAATATACCGTGTCGTTGCCGGGTTCACTGAAACTCGAGTCATCAAAATGAAATAATTTGCCGTCAAATGAAAAAACAACGCTCGGATTTTCTTCAATAATGTTGCTTAAATCTTTGTTGCTGATGTCAATATTAAAATATTTTTTCACAGTATCGAAAACTATTTTTTTATCAATAGTTAATGAACCTGACTCACATTCCGGGTCTCGGCATTGCTTAAGATTTTTCTTATTATTAATTAAATTGTGAACAATTCCGAAGCGGATTAACTCTGGCAAGTTTGCCGGGTGTCCTAAATGAAGTGCAGGCTCTTCATATTCGCTTAAATTATCATCATCGGGGTCGGCGTTCTCTAAATCAAAATTAAAAAGTCCTGCTTCTGTGAATGCGCTGATAAAAGAACTCGTGAGTTTTTTCTCGCTTGAAGTTAATGCAAAGGCATTGCTGCAAAGAATTAAAATTAAAAATATTGTTGCCGCAAAAAATAATTTTTTCATGATTTAACATAGCTCCTTTTTTAATGTTCTTCGATTAACCACTGCATACTGCTGATTTTATTATCATCGATGTTAAAATACATAACCTCGCCTGAAGGTG
>JAFVEW010000028.1 GCA_017475805.1 Synergistaceae bacterium
CACTACACTTCTCCGATGGTAGCCCGCTCAATGTATGAAACTCTTGAACGAATGGGATTTTCAAAGGGAAATATTCTTGAACCGTCATGCGGAATTGGAAATTTTTTCGGAATGCTTCCCGAAAGCATGAACGAATCCAAACTCTACGGCGTAGAACTCGACAGCATAACGGGACGGATTGCCCGACAGCTTTATCAAAAGGCCGACATAAAAATAGACGGCTACGAGCGAGCTAAATATCCCGATAATTTTTTCGATGTCGCAATCGGAAATGTGCCTTTCGGAAGCTATAGCGTTGTTGACGGCGAACACAAATATAATCAAGAAAATTTCAGGATTCACGATTATTTTTTCGCAAAAACTTTAGATAAAGTAAGGCCGGGCGGAGTCGTGGCGTTCATAACTTCAAAAGGAACTCTCGACAAGATGAATCCGTCAGTCAGGCGTTATCTTGCTCAAAGAGCGGAACTTTTAGGAGCTGTGAGGCTTCCTAACAACGCCTTTAAGGAAAACGCCGGAACAGAAGTAACGACCGATATTGTATTTCTTCAAAAGCGAGAGCAGTTAGTTGACGACATTCAAGCAGAATGGATTTATACACGCGAAAATGAAGACGGCATAAGAATTAATAACTATTTTACCAGTCATCCCGAAATGATTTTAGGAAAAATGGTCAAAGGCCGTAGTCTTTACGGCAACGAAAATGAAACGACCTGCGAACCTTTTGAAGGCGCAGATTTACAGCAGCAATTATCTGAAGCACTTGGAAAAATTCAAGGCAAAATCGAAGAACGCGAAATTCAAACTCAAGAAAATGTCAGAGAATCAATCCCAGCTGATTCTCATGTCAGAAATTTCAGCTACACCCTTGTAAACGGAGAACTTTATTACCGCGAAAATTCACAGATGTATAAACCTGACTTGCCGCAGTCGTCAATAAATCGCGCTAAAGGCATGGTCAGAGTAAGGGACGCTTGCCGGGAAGTTATAAATGCTCAAATGAAGGGCTGTAGCGATGAAAGGCTTGCGGAACTTCAAAGTAAGCTCAATAACGCTTATGACAATTTTTGCCGCATGTACGGGCGAATTAACGACTCTCAAAACGCACGAGCCTTTGACGAGGACAGCTCTTATTATCTAATCTGTGGACTTGAAAATCTTGACGCTCATCGAAATTTTATCGGTAAGTCTGATATGTTCACGAAGCGGACAATTCAGCAAAATGTAGTTCCAACATCAGTCGAAACGGCTCAAGAAGCCCTTTTGTTATCCATTTCAGAAAAAGCTCATATTGACATGGATTATATGAGTTCGCTAACTGGAAAAACTGAAGAAGAATTATTTTCAGAGCTTAAAGGCGAGATTTTCAAAGTTCCTAACGCTGTAATGGCAGATACGGAGCGGGCAATTTATCAGACAGCTGACGAATATTTATCCGGCGATGTTCGTAGAAAACTTTATCTTGCGAGATTTTTTGCGGAAGATAATCCTGAATTTGAAGAAAACGTCAAAGCCCTTGAAGCTGCACAGCCTGAACCACTAAAGGCTACGGATATTGATGTTCGTTTAGGCTCGACGTGGGTGCCGTCTGAATATGTAGAGCAATTTATTTATGAATTATTGCAAACTCCGGGATATATTCAAAGAAAAATCAATGTAGCTTATTCCGAACAGACCTCATCATGGCATATATCGAACAAAAAACTTGATGTGGGAAGCGTTTTATCGGATTCGACTTACGGCACAAAAGAGATTAACGCTTACGAGATAATTGAAGAAACATTGAACTTGAAGCCCGTTAAAATTTTCAAAACTATCAAAGATTCAGAGGGTAGAGAGCGGCATGTTATAGACAGCGAGCCTACGACCTTAGCTCAACAGAAACAACAAGAAATCAAGGAAAAATTCAAAAGTTGGATTTTTGAAGACCCTGAACGACGCGAAAATCTCGTAAATATTTATAACGAGCGTTTTAATTCAACACGCGCTCGTGAATATGACGGCAGTCATCTCAAATTCGGCGGGATAAATCCTGACATAAATTTAAGAAAACATCAAAAAGACGCTATAGCCCGAATTTTATACGGAGGCAACACCCTTTTAGCTCATGAAGTCGGCGCAGGAAAAACCTATGAAATGGTAGCGGCGGCAATGGAATCGAAGAGAATAGGCTTATCTCATAAAAGTCTTTTCGTAGTACCAAACCATTTAACAGAACAAATGGCAACTGAAACTTTGAAACTCTATCCCGGTGCGAATGTTCTTGTTGCTACAAAACGAGATTTTGAAACGAAGAACCGCAAAAAATTCTGTGCAAAAATAGCGACAGGCGATTATGAATTTTCTGAAGCTCCTTAAAAAATAAATCGTGATTCTATATTCAAAAATTTTTTTCTGAAAATTTGCGACGACTAAATAAGATTAAAATTTTTGTAGTTGAAAATTTAGTTGAAAAAATACTCCGCCTCAAGGCAGAGCACTTTTGCTTATTGAAAAAATATATTAACTTTGTTATTATATCACAATAGCTTTTTAGCTTTTAGTCGTTCAACCATATTGTTAAGTTTTTTAGAATGGCTAGTTTATTGAAAAAATATATTAACAGAGAAAGAGCGAAAAAAATTCGTTATTTTCGATGAAGCAATAGCGCGATGGCATAAGCACCCCTTAGTATGTTGCTTCTGAAAGAATAATCATAACTAAGGCAAACTAGGGCGAAAAACTGAGAAGGACAACTAAAGCTCAGACATAAAAAATAAATTTTCGCGACAGGCACTCCCGTGAGCAACTCAATGACAGAACTTTATACCATGCAGAGATATTTGCAGTTCGGAAAAATACAAAAAATGGGGCTTCAAAATTTTGACGCATGGGCTTCGACTTTCGGCGAGAGTACCACAGCACTCGAATTAGCTCCTGAAGGTACGGGATTCAGGGCGAAAACGAGATTTTCTAAATTTTTCAATTTGCCCGAACTCATGAAAACTTTTAAGGACGTAGCTGACATCAAGACAGCAGACATGCTCAATCTTCCGCGACCTAAAGCAAATTTTCATGTAGTTTCAGTAAAGCCGACCGAA
>JAFVEW010000317.1 GCA_017475805.1 Synergistaceae bacterium
CTACTGCAATTTTCATTTTAACTGCCTCCGTTCTAATTTTTAACTTTTATAAATTATAACAATTTGATAAAATAATCAAAGAAGGTTTTTTTGAATTATCAGATAGTTTTTAATGGAGATTTAGGTGATAAAGTGAAGAAAATTGATTTTGAAAAAAATAATTTATTTTGCAAATGTCCATTCGTGACAGTTCAAGAATTACTTGCGGGCAAATGGTCAATTTTAATTTTTCATGAACTTTCAAGCGGAGCAAAAAGGTTTAATGAACTTCGCAAACAAATTAACATCGCACATTCAACTTTATCGCAGCAGTTAAAGTTTATGGAATATGAGGGCCTTGTTCATAGAGAAGTTTACCCGACAGTTCCGCCTCAAGTTGAATATTCTTTAACTGAAATTGGCAAAAGTTTTCAACCTGTCCTGGATAGTATTGAAACTTTTGGAAAAGAGTACATTGAATATATCAAGAGACGTAATTTAGAATTATAAATTCTTATTGTTTACACGAACACGGGATCAAATTGCTGAAATACTCACGCTTGCCCTCGAGCACTTCATCATAGAACTCCTGCTTCTTGTCGATATAGTCTATAGATGCGGTTAGTGCTGCGATACTCTCCTCGAGCTGCGCCCGTTTTCTCTCAAGAATAATTTTTCTCTGAGGGATAGTCGACTCTCCTTCGAGACATAATTCAGTGTACTCTTTAATCTCCTGAAGGCTCATGCCGCAGTTTTTAAGACAGCTTAGACTTTTTATCCAGGCGATGTCGTGTTCGTCAAAAATTCTCCTGTTAATCTTATCGCGCTTGACGTTCGGGACTAAGCCTTCGTTGCAGTAAAACTTCAAGCCCTGATAGGTCATGTCCGTCTCTTTGCAGGCCTGCATCATCGTATAAATCATCAAACTTCTCCTTTTAATTTAAATTTTTAATTTAATTAAATAAATTTTAAAATTTTTAAAAATTTTTATTAAAAATACGCTTGACCGATAGTTCAAACCGATTGTTAATATTATATCAAAATTTTAAACTCGGGAGGTTTTATTTGTGATTAAAAAATTATTTTTGTCGCTGTTACTGAGCTTTGCAATTTTTACGGGGCTTGCTAATGCCGAAAGCTTTCGCGTTGTTAATATGAACGTAAAGAATCTTTCAAGCGGAAAAATTTTGCGTGGACTTCTTTACATGCCTGAGACTGATTCAAAAGTTCCGTTAGTTATCACGGCGCATGAACTCGGCAGCAACTATGCCCGAAGATGGCCGGCTTACGGCGAAGCCCTTGCATCTCAGGGTATAGCAGTTTACACGTTTGATTTTGCGGGCGGCGGCCCTAAAACTCGAACGGACGGAACTCCGGGAAGCCATAGCGACGGTGAAACTACAGAAATGTCTGTTATGACCGAAGTAAAAGATTTAGAAAGTGTAATTGAAGCTGCTAAATCATGGGATTTTGTTGACGCTGAAAAAATTGCCATTATCGGAGGCAGTCAGGGCGGTGCAGTTTCAGTCATAACTGCAGCTCGTCATGCTGATGAAATTTCGGGGCTTGTCCTTTTATATCCTGCTTTATTAATTCAGGACGACCTGCATAAAAAATTTGCAAATAAAGATGACTGTCCGCCAGTTTATAAATATAACGGCTGGCTTGATGTAAGTCCGATTTACGTAAATGATATGTGGGACTATGATATTTATTTAGACATGCCGAAATATTCCAGGCCCGTTTTAATTCTTCACGGCGATAAAGATTCAATAGTTCCGATTGAATATTCTCAAAGAGCTGCAAAAACTTATCCCGATTCAGAATTTCATGTGATTAAAAACGGCGATCACGGTTTTCAAGGCGAAACATTTGAACAGGCAATAGGCTATATTAAGGCTTATTTAAGAAAAATTAATTTTCTCCCTGACGGCTTGAGCAAAATTATTCCAGTCGGCACGCCTAATAATATCGCAGGCGAGCACTTCACGGGCAAGAGCTTTTTGTATCCGTTATCAACTCAGCAGGCCGGGATCTTTAACGTGACGTTCGAGCCGGGCAGCTATAACGAGTGGCACATTCACCACGCGTCGAAAGGCGGCGGACAGATTTTAATCGCAATCTCAGGCCGCGGCTATTATCAGGAGGAGGGCAAAGAGGCTCAGGAGTTAAAGCCCGGTGATGTCGTGAACATTCCTGCGAACGTCAAGCACTGGCACGGAGCGGCTAAAGATTCATGGTTTCAGCATATCGCCGTCGAAGTCCCGGGCGAGGACGCTAAGACAACTTGGCACGGATTTCTTCCGGCTGAAGAGTACGGGAAGTTAAAATAGAATGCGTATAGACTTTAATGATTTACAGCCAGTGACGATGCCTGGTATGAACAACGGAACGGGTACAATGACCGTCAGCATGTATAACGACGAGAAATATAGAATAATCTTGACGCGTATTCATGCCGGAGGTTCTATCGGCACACATAAGCAAAGCTCCGGCGACGATATGAATTATATTTTATCTGGAACCGGCAAGGCTGTATGCGACGGAGTGGAGGAGGATTTAGCGGCCGGTGTCATGCACATATGCCCTAAAAATTCCGAACACAGCATTATTAACACGGGCAGTGATGATTTAGTCATGCTCACGATAGTTGCTGCAAGATAAACAGGAGGTTGTTTTCATGAAAAAATTTTTAAGCGTTTTATTGGCGTTATCTTTATGTGTCCCGGCTTTTGCAGGTGATCCTTTAGTAATCCGTGAGCAGGGCGTGTTCTCGTCAGGCGGAACGGTGACAGAGCCGCTCCCGGGTGAATTTAATGTTTCGGAGAACTGGCTTGACTATTCACGAGCAGGCAACACGGCGCACGTCGATCATGCGAACGTCTTTTACCAAATTCCTGACGGCGAAAATAAAACGCCGATAGTCTATCTTCACGGTTACGGACAGACGAGAACGGGCTGGCAATCTACGCCGGACAGACGCGAGGGCTGGAGCGATATATTTTTGAGAAAGAGCCGCGCGGTGTTTCTTGTTGACCAGCCGAGACGCGGCGCAGCAGGTTCGACAGTCAAAGTCGTAAACAATGAACTTGATATAAGATCTAACGGAACTGAATTTAACCCCGGGGATCAGGCATGGTACACGCATTTTAGAATTGGACGCGGCACTCCAAATCGTTACGAGGGAAGTCAATTCCCAGCCGGAGAAGCGGCGTTAAACCAATTTTTACGTCAGATGACGCCCAACACGGGAAATTATGACGTAGTACTCTTCGGCGAGGCTTTAAGCGCAGTGTTAGCGGACGTGAAAGCCATGACGGGCAAGAAGGTAATTTATTTAACGCATTCGCAGGGCGGACGCGTCGGCTGGCAGACCGACACGGAGAACATGGCGGCGATCGTCGCGATCGAGCCGGGCTTTGCTCCTGAAGTGGGCAGCGAGATATATAAAAAATTTGTCGCGGCAAAAATTCCGATGATTTTTTACTTCGGCGACTATATTAATAACGGCCCTGACGATATTAAAAGCACGGCGTTCTGGAAGAGCGTTCTTGAACAGTGCCGCGACTTTGCGAAGCACTATAACGACGACGGCGGCGACGCAACTGTGATCTATCTTCCTGACGAGGGGATAACGGGCAACAGCCATTTTATGTTTCAGGAATTAAACAACAAAGAAATTGCAGATCATATCGAAAAATGGCTGACATCTAAAGGACTTTAAATTTAAACGCCGTGCTGTCTTCAGATTTTATATTTCACATAGCAGCACGGCTAAAAATTTTAATAAAGCTAAAATTGAAAGTGAAAATGGGAGGATTTATTATGAAACGTAAAATTTTTGCGTTTGCCTTTATTTTAGAGCTTTTATTCTCAGGTTCGGCATTTGCGGAGATAATTTCAGGCCCTGATGTTGCAGTCGTCGAGGTCGAGGGCGGAAAATTGCAGGGCTATATTCATGACGGAATTTTTACTTATCATGGTGTCCCTTATGCTGAGGCTGATTTATTCATGCCGCCGGTGAAAGTAAAGCCGTGGGACGGGATAAAAATGGCCGTGACTTACGGTGCTGTCTCGCCGCAAAATATTTCTCAAGCCGATGACATGTTCCCTGCACACTGGTACTGGCCGCACTGGGAGCCTAAAAATTACACGCAGAGCAATAATTGTCAGAATTTAAATATCTGGACACCCGGGCTTGATGATAAAAAACGTCCTGTAATGATATGGATTCACGGCGGCGGGTTCGAGGCCGGCTCTTCAAGCGTCGAAGATGTTTATGACGGAGAAAATTTAAGCCGCAAGGGCGATGTCGTAGTTATATCGGTCAATCACAGGCTTAATGTCTTAGGCTTTCTTGATCTGTCGGCCTATGGAGATGAATATAAATATTCAGGAAATTTAGGAATTATGGATTTAGTCGCAGCTCTCGAATGGGTCAATAAAAATATTGCGAGGTTCGGCGGCGATCCTGATAATGTTACGCTGTTCGGACAGTCAGGCGGCGGCGCTAAAATTTTAACGTTAATGGCTGTGCCCGCAGCTAAAAATTTATTTCACAAGGCAATCGAGCAGAGCGGAGCTGTTGAGTTAATGGGTATCACTCTTCCTGAACAGAAAGCAGCTCGGCGTGTCGCTGAACTTACGCTTAAAAATTTAAATATTTCGCCTGAAAAAATTTCAGAATTAAAGAATGTTCCGTACTCGAAATTAATCGAGGCCGCGAATAAAGCCATGGCTCAGGCCAAAGAAGATGGCGAAAAAATTTATTCATGGTCGCCTGTGAGAGACGGCGATTACATTCCTGATGATCCAGTCGAGGGCGGCTTCCCTGAACAGGCTAAAAATATTCCGCTTTTAATCGGCTCATGCCTTAACGAATGGGCAACAGTGCCGTTATTTGCGAATATGCCTGTAACTCAAAGTGACAATAAAAATTTCTGGACGGATTCTCAGATCAGCGCAAAGCTTAAAGATAAATACGGTGATAAAGCCGACGCAGTAGTCAACGCATTTAAAAAGGCATATCCGAATAAAAAAGCCGTCGATGCTCTTTACGTTGATACACGGCTGAGAACGCGCGCAATTAAAACTATGAACGCTACATTGAATCCGAACGGAGCGTCGGTTTACGCTTATGTATTTACATGGGAAACGCCTGTAATGGGCGGCTATGCAATGGCATATCACTGCTCTGAACTGCCGTTCGTGTTCAATAATATTGCTTTAAGCGAGACTGCGACGGGCGGCGGCGAAAGAGCGCAAGCTCTTGCTGATAAAGTCAGTAAGGCATGGATAGATTTTGCAAGGACAGGGAACCCGGGTTGGAAAGCGTACACGCAGTCTGAAGGAGCGACAATGATTTTTGACGATGAGCCTGTATTAGCTTATAATCACGACGCTGAACTTATGAAATTATTAATGCCGGATTATAATTATTAAAATTTGCTTAAATCAAAGGCGCGTAAACTTGTCAAATATTAATGCTGCTGTTATGATAGCTTAAAAGTCCAGCGCAAGTTTGCAGGGCTTAATTAAAAAAAATTTAATGTAAGGAGATTTGCTTTTTGAGTTTTAGCTTGAGTTTGAAGAAGTTTCTCACGATAACGGCGATTGCGGCATAACAGGGAGGCTTATAAAGCCCTCGGATGGCTTTAAGTCGCAGCTGTGAACTAGCGAGCCTCCCAAAGGTTTTATGATTTTACTTTAAGGAGGATATTGTTGTGAATCGTGAGAACAAGAGAAAATCATTTGAAAAGGGTTATTATAAAACTCATGCAGGCGATGACACTTTTGTATGTAAAGTCTGCGGCAGGACAGTGACGTCATCAGGTGCTGGGGTAAGACATCGCAATCATTGTCCGTACTGTCTGTCAAGTCAGCATTTAGACAATGAGCCTGGCGACAGAGCGGCGGACTGCGGCGGCATAATGGAACCGATAGCCGTCTGGGTGAGGAAGAACGGTGAGTGGGCGATTATACATCGCTGCAAAATTTGCGGAACACTGAGTTCTAATTGCATAGCAGCAGATGATAACCCGATGAAGCTGATGTCGTTTGCCATGAGGCCGGTCTCATCTCCCCCGTTTCCTTTGGAACGCATAGAGGAGATGACGAGGCTGATGGGCGGCGACGGAGAGTTAAAGTGGTAATTCAGTAAAGTAACAACTGAGCCGGCGTATTTATAGTCGGCTCTTTGCTTTTAACTGCAAACTCGAAGGGATTTAAATCA
>JAFVEW010000318.1 GCA_017475805.1 Synergistaceae bacterium
AAACGACTGTTAATCTCGCTGTTTTATCACAAGGGCCTCATACATACTCATTAACTCGCTCACGATTTCTTCTTCTTGAAATATTTTTCTTCCAGCTGTAAGCCGCTACCACTGCCGCGTCGTTTTCTTTATGAGTCTTGCGAAGTTCAGGAATCATAAAATCATCACTTGGTAATTCTACCTTGCATACGTCGTGAAGCAGAGCGAGCCAAAATTTCTGAGTGTCGCCTTTACCTTGCCAGCGTTGTATAAAGTTTTTTATCTTAGTTCCTAAATTAAATTATAAAGAATATTCCCGCAGCAAATACTGAAATTATCACAGCCGCAGTATCTTTCAAGTTCCATACTAAAGGTTTTCGCCTTGTTCGTCCTTCGCCGCCGTCATAGCCGCGTGCTTCCATTGCTATTGCTATCTCGTCAGCTCTGCGGAAAATTATTATAAACAAAGGAATTAAAACAGGAATGAACGCCATAACTCTTTGAAATAAATTTCCTTGATCAAGCCTTGCTCCGCGTGATAGCTGAGCTCTCATAATTTTATCCGTCTCTTGCATTAACAAAGGAATAAATCTTAAGGCCATGCCTATCATCATTGAACATTCATGAGCAGGAAAGCCGATTTTCGCAAAAGGTCTCAGCAGAGCGTCCAAGCCGTCAGCAAGTTCAAGCGGCGCAGTCGTCAAAGGTAGCATTATAGCGAACAGCATCAAGACTATAAGCCTAATCGACGTGAAAAAAGCTCTATATATTCCATTTGAGATATTATTGGAGAAATAAGCAGCGATTAAATTAAAAATGAACGTGAAAGCCACTAAAAAAAATACAGGCCGCGCCGATTTTAACAAAGTCCGCCACGAAATTTTTGACGCATTGACGACAAGAGCAAGTGAAAAAATCCAAAATGAAATCTGAAAAAAGTTTTTCGCCGGAAAAATCGCCGTGATTATAAAAATCAGCGAAAATAATTTTGCTCGCGGGTCAAGTTTATGAATAATAGACCCTGTAGGAACATATTGACCTAAATTTATATTTGAGAGAAACATTTTATAAATTCCTGATAATCGTAAATTAAAGGAAAGTTTTTATTTACTTTGCGAATTTCCGCCGAAGCTCTCAGAACGTCAGGCCAAGCCTCAGGTTCAAGAACTTCCATAATTTTTTCGATGACTTCGTTAGGATCGCCTGCGCTGATTGCTCCGCCGTCGCGCAAAAATAAAATTCTGTCGCTGAACTTCAAAGCCGTATCTAAATCGTGAGTTATAGTGATTATCGTTGTCCCTAAATCTCGCAAATGTCCAAGCATAGCTAAAATTTTTTTCTGATAAGAGGCGTCAAGACCCGCCAAAGGTTCATCAAGAACGACGCATTCAGGCCGTGTGGCCAAGACCGAAGCAATAGCAACTAAACGACGTTCGCCGCCGGATAAAGCTAAAGGATTACGTTCTAAAAATTTCTTATCAAGTCCGACACATTCAAGGCCGTACAAAATCGAGTCCTCTAATTTTGAATTTTTTAAGCCTGCGTTTTTAGGAGCAAATGCTAATTCTTCTTTGACGGTCGGCGAAAATAATTGATCTTCAGGATGTTGAAAAACAAGTCCGACGCGTTGTCTTAATTCGTGAACTTCCTCGCCTTTCTGTGGAAGATTTTTAGAATCAAAAAAAATTTCGCCGCTTTGAATTTTATATAAAGCGTTTAAGTGTTGAACAAACGTTGATTTTCCGCTCCCTGTCTGACCGATTATAGAGAGCCATTGCCCTGAAAAAATTTCAGCATCGAGATTTTTTAGAGCAAAATTTTTATCGTCATATTTGAACGAAAGATTTTTTATATTGAATTTAGTTTCGTGATTTTCAATTTTGCTTTTTTTATTCAATTTTTCTAAATTAACGGCGATATTTGCTAAATCGTCAGGAAAATTAATCTTTTTATCAGCAAAAAATTTTTTAATCTTAAATTCGTCAGGAAGTTCAAAACCTAATTCTTCAGCCTTGTTCCAAAATTCATTAATTAATCCTTGCCAAATAATTTCGCCTTTCGACAAGACTAAAACGCGATCGAAATCATCAAAATTTTCAGCCTCTATCTGATGAGTAATCTGTAAAATCGTCATGCCGGAAGCGTGAATTTTTTTCAAAATTTTTTCGACATTCAGACGTCCTTTAGGGTCAAGCATTGCTGTAGGTTCGTCAAGAATTAAACACTCGACATTTGCCGCCAATGCTCCTGCAAGAGCTACTCTCTGTTTTCCGCCCCCCGATAATGCCGCGACCGACGAATTTTTTTTGTGAAGCAAGTTAGCTTCTTCGAGTGCTTTATCAACTCTAAGCTGGATTTCATCCGAAGGCAAGCCCTGATTTTCTAGAGCAAAGGCTATGTCATCTTCGACCATTGCCGCGACAATTTGATTTTCAGGGTCTTGAAAGACCATTCCGATTTTTGAGCGCAAGTCTCGAAATTCCATTTTTCTAATATCAACGCCTTCGATTAAGCAAGAGCCTTCGTCAGGTTCTAAGAGGCCGCCTAAAATTTTTGTTAGCGTTGATTTCCCTGAGCCGTTATGTCCGAGAATTGCTATTCGTTCACCTTTGTTTACAAAAAAAGAGACGGATTTTAACGTCCGTCCCGTAATTTTTTCGTCATAAGAGAACGAAACAGACCGCACTTCTAAAAACGGCTGATTATTTCTGTTCTGCTTCTGTCGTTGTTGCTGCTGGTTGTTCACGGTTAACAAGTTCAATCACTGCCATAGGTGAGCCGTCGCCTTTGCGTGCGCCGAGCTTAACAATTCTCGTATAGCCGCCCTTATCGAAAGATTTATATTTCGGGGCGATTTCAGCAAATAATTTCGTTGCTGCTTCTTTATGGGGCATTTTCGAGAACACTACGCGAATATCATGGACGCTTCCGCCTTTTGCGCGTGTGATTAATTTTTCAGCTACGCGGCGAAGTTCTTTAGCGCGTGTTACGGTCGTTGTGATGCTGCCGTTAAGAAATAAGCTTGCGGCCATGTTACCGAGCATTAATTTTCTATGGCTGCCGTAACGTCCGAGTGTTCTGTGGTCAACATGATGTCTCAATTAAAATTGCACCTCCTGTTCGAGTTATTTTTCGTCTTCGTCTTTTGCTATCGGCTCTTCTGCCTTAGCTTTTTTCGTTGTCTTCTTAGGCTTTTTAGCTTTTTCAGCCTGCTCTGTTTCTACTGTTTCAGGCTTTTTGTCTTCTTCAGCTGCTTTCTTAGCCTTAGAAGCTGTCTTCTTCGGCTTGGCTTTTTCAGCTTTTTCAACGGGCGCGGCCTGTTCTTCAGCTACTTTTGCTTTCTTAGTTGATTTCTTAGGTTTAGACTCCGGCTCTCCTGATTTAGCTTGAGCTTCGCCTGCGGCTTCTTCGGCATTTTCTGTAATGTCTTCGTTCTCATCATCGTCTTCTTCAGAAGAAAAATCTCCGAGAACTTCATCATCAGGATACATTGACACTGTACTGAGCTGTAAACCTAACTCTTCGAGTTTATTCTCGATTTCGACGAGTGATTTCTTTCCTAAATTGCGAATTTTAAGAAGATCATCGTGCGATCTCTGCAGTAAATCATCAATATATTCAATGCCGACTCGCAATAAACAATTTTCGCTTCTGAGAGAAAGTTCGAGCTCATGTATTGAACGTCGCGGCGGTTCTACAGCTGCTACAACAGGCTTTGGCTCAACTGGCGGCAGCACAGACGTTTCTCCAACATTAGAAATTTTATCTACTATATGAGCGAAACAATCTCTCGCGATCCCTGAAGCCTGCTTTACAGCATCTTCCGGCGAAATTGCCCCGTTAGTCCAAACTTCGAGAACAAGACGTTCAAAGTCAATGCTCTGACCGACACGTGCCGGCTCTATACGATAATTGACGCGCTTTACGGGTGAAAATATTGCGTCCGTCAAAAGAGCATCAACCGGCAAATGAGAAGGTCTTTCACGTTCTGCTGACAGATAGCCTACACCAGGCTCAACATAAATTTCCATCACTAAATGAGCGTTCGGTTCCAGCGTACAGAGAACGGAATTACCGCAAAATTCAAAATCGTTGTCCCATGGCAAGTCCTTCGCCGTTATAACTCCTGGATTTTCCTCGCGCGTAAAGAAACCTTTAGGCAGTTCGTCAGAGTCAAGCGTAATAACCTTATAACCTTCAGGTTTAAGCTGAGGTTTTTCAGTTTTTGCCTTGATCGGAATATGCTTCAGGTTCATCAGGATTTCAATGACATCCTCGCGGACGCCCGGAACTGTGCTGAACTCATGAAGCACTCCGTCAATTCTCACGGCCGTAACGGCAACGCCTTTAATCGATGAAAGAAGCAAACGTCTTAACGCATTGCCTAAAGTATCGCCATAGCCTCTTTCTAAGGGCTCAACATATAAACAGCCGTAATCTTGAGTTGTTTTGTCGATATAAACCTTAAAATTGGTGTTCTCCAAATTCCAAAATCTCCATTTAGAATTTAGACACGACGCCTCTTCGGTGGTCTGCAGCCGTTGTGAGGAATGGGCGTAGCGTCTTTGATTAAGTTCACCTGAAGCCCTGCGGCCTGCAACGATCTTATAGCACTTTCACGGCCGGGTCCCGGACCTTTGACGATGACGTCAATTTCCTGCATACCCTGATCCTGAGCTGCTTTCGCTACCTGAGATGCTGCTGTCTGAGCTGCGAAAGGTGTTGATTTTCTCGCGCCTTTGAAGCCGACGTTTCCGCCGCTTGCCCAAGTGATGATGTTTCCGGCTTTGTCGCTGATGCACATAATCGTGTTGTTAAACGTTGAGAAAATGTGCGCCACTCCATAGTTTATGTTTTTCTTGTCGCGCCTTTTGCCTTTGCGGGCCTGCGCTGTTCTCTTTGCCAAGTTTAATTTACCTCCTTAACTTAGGACTTACGCCGCAATCTTAATTTTTTTTACTTCGTTGCGACTTTCTTATTAGCGACTGTTCTTCTCGGACCTTTGCGGGTTCTTGCGTTGGTCTTTGTTCTCTGACCTCTGACAGGAAGTCCGAGCCTGTGACGCTGGCCGCGATAGCAGCCGATGTCGATAAGACGTTTAATATTCATAGAAATTTCGCGTCTTAAATCGCCTTCGACCTTGTAATTATCTTCGATTTCACGGCGAAGTTTCTGAGTGTCAGCCTCGTCTAAGTCTTTAACTCTAATATCAGGATTAACGCCTGTTGCAGCTAAAATTTTCTGCGCAGTTTTAAGGCCGATCCCGAAAATATACGTCAAGCCGATTTCAATTCTCTTTTCTCTCGGCAAGTCAACTCCTGCAATACGTGCCATTTAATTATTACCTCCTGACACCCTGACGCTGTTTATGTCGCGGGTTGCGGCTGCAAATAACACGCACAACTCCGTGACGGCGGATTACTCTGCAATATTCACAGATAGGCTTTACTGAAGGCCCTACTTTCATATTAATACCACCTTAAATTATTTGTAACGATAAATTATTCTTCCCCGAGTTAAATCGTACGGAGAAATTTCCACTAACACTTTATCACCTGGTAAAATCCTGATGAAGTGCATTCTCATTTTGCCGCTGACGTGAGCCAAAACTCTATGCCCGTTTTCAAGTTCAACTCTGAACATCGCATCGGGCAACGGTTCTGAAATTACGCCCTTTACTTCGATTACGTCCTCTTTGCCGGAATTTGCCATTAATTCCCTACGCTCCTAAAAAAATATCCCGCGTCAATGTCTTGACCTGCCTTTATAAAATCTATTAACTCTTCTGCGCGTCTTAACGTCGATTGCAAATGTTTAGGATTTTTCTTTTTCGGCTTTGAAACATTAAACCTTTTCGGCCTGATTAAATTTATTCTGCCGTCAGCTTCAAAACCTGAGATAACATAAAAAATCCCTTTATCTTTGCCCTGCCTTGAGATAACTATTTGGCCTATCTGATACTCTGCCACTTTGTTAAAATCTCCGGCCCGTCGTCAAGAATTACAATCGAGCGTTCAAAGTGTGCCGCGTCAGATCCGTCAACAGTTGAAACAGTCCAGCCGTTAGCTCCGACCTTCACATCTTCGCGCCCGGACATAATCATAGGCTCAATAGCTATAGTCATGCCAGCTTTTAACGTCATTCCCTGTCCTGCTTTGCCATAGTTCGGGATTTGCGGAGCTTCGTGCATTTGTTTGCCGATGCCGTGTCCCGTGTAATCGCGAACTATTCCGAAACCTAAAGGAGCAACGTAACTTTCAACCGCGTACCCTATATCGCCGAGAGTGTTGCCTTTCAACGCTGCAGCTATTGCCTTGTTCAAAGAGTCCTCTGTAACTTCAAGAAGTTTTTGTTTTTCAGGGCTTATAGCTCCGACTGCATAAGTGCAAGCCGCGTCGCCGCAATAGCCGTTCACGATAGCTCCGACGTCTACGCTTATAATGTCGCCTTCCTGCAAAATTCTATTGAAATCAGGAATACCATGTACAATTTCTTCATTAATTGAAGCACAGATTGTACCAGGAAACGGCGTCATGTTAAACGCTGGCTTATAGTTCTTAAATGCCGGAATACCGTTATTCTTTCTAATATGATCTTCGGCGAGCCTGTCAAGTTCTCCCGTTGAAATTCCCGGTCTGACAACTTCGCGCATTATATCAAGAACTTCGGCTGTAACGCGCCCGGCAACTCTCATTAATTCGATCTCTTCAGGGCGTTTAATTTTTATCATGGTCTAACAACTCAACAACGCTATCAAAAACTTTTTCGGGCTTCTGTGATGCGTCGACTTCAAGCAATAAATTTCTGTCGCTATAAAACTTAACTAACGGCTCTGTCTGATCGTGAAAGACTTTTAAGCGGCTTCTAACTGTCGTTTCATTGTCGTCTTCACGAGTATAAAGTTCACCGCCGCAAGACGGACATTTATCATGCTCAAGCCTTGTCGTAACGTTGCCGCAATCTTTGCAGACGGCACGGCTCGAAAGTCTTTTAACGATGGCTTCATCATCAACATTAAATAAAATAACGCCGTCAAGTTTTACTTTGCTCTCTAAAAATTCAGCTTGAGCAACAGTTCTTGGGAAGCCGTCGAGCATAAAGCCTTTGCTATTTTCGAGTTCAGCTAATTTCGCCCCGACCATTTTCATTACAGTCTCGTCAGGAACAAGCTGGCCTGCGTCCATGTATTCTTTTGCTTCAAGTCCTAAAGGCGTTGAATTTTTAAGATTTTCTCTGAAAATGTCGCCCGTCGAAACATGAGCAAGACCATAACGTTCTTTAAGTAAGGCGGCCTGAGTACCTTTGCCAGCACCGGGCGCGCCTAACAATACTAATCTCATTTTAACCTCTCAAAAGCCCGCGTGAGCGTCCGCTGCCGGATTTCTTCAAAATTCCGTCATAGTGGCGCATCAAGAGTTGAGCTTCAATCTGGTTAATCGTATCCATAGCAACGCCTACAACAATTAAAACTGCCGTACCGCCGAAATAGAAACTTCTGACGTTTAAGACCGATGACATTACGTTCGGAATTAACGCGATAATGGCAAGGAAAACAGCTCCGCCGAGTGTAATTCTTTCCATAACGCGGGTAATGTAATCCGAAGTCGGCTGTCCGGGTCTGATGCCTAAGATAAATCCGCCGTATTTCTTCATGTTATTAGCAATATCGTTAGGATTAAAGACTACTGCTGTGTAGAAATACGAGAAGAAAATTATCAATGCAACGTCGCAAATAATATAGAAAACACTATTCGGTGCAAAAAGCGTGCTAAAAAATCTTCCGATTGTGCTATCAGTAAAATAATTCGCGATAGTATAAGGGAAGATTAAAAGCGATGACGCGAAGATAATCGGAATAACTCCGGCCTGATTAACTTTCAACGGAATGAAAGTGCTTTGACCGCCGTAAATTTTATTGCCGACTACGCGCTTTGCATATTGAACAGGAAGCCTGCGCTGACCTTCTTGTAACATGATACAGCCAGCTATGACAACAATCATTAAGACAATGCCTAAAAGCAATGCAATAACACTGAGCGAGCCAAGTCTTACCATGCTCCAAGTCTGCAAAATTGCTTCAGGTATTCTTGCGACGATACCGGCGAAAATTAATAATGAAATTCCGTTGCCGATGCCGTGATCCGTAAGCTCTTCGCCAAGCCACATGACTGCGACTGAACCTGTTACGAGAGTTACGATGACTAAAAGCCAATCGAAAAATCCTCCCTGCATTATGCCAAGTCCGCGAAGCCACGCCGTCATACCGATAGCCTGAACGACTGCGAAAACTACTGCACCGTAGCGCGTCCATTGCGTGATTTTTTTATGACCGTCAGCACTGTCTTTCTGTAATTTCTCAAGGAACGGGAAAATTACAACGAGCAGCTGCATGACGATACTCGAGTTAATGTAAGGCGCAACGCCCAGCGAGAATATTCCGAAACGGCTCAAAGCTCCGCCCGAAAATAAATTCAGGAAGTCCATGACACCGCCGCCCGTGCTGAACAAACTCGCCATTGCAGCGCGGTCAACGCCGGGACTTGGGATATATGCACCAAGTCTAAAGATGAATAATATCCCAATCGTAAATAATATCCTGCGTTTTAAGTCGGGCAGTCTGAATATATCACCCAAAGACCCGAACATTAGATTACCTCGTGAGTTCCGCCAGCGGCTTCGATTTTCTTAGCTGCTTCTGCGCTGAACGCGGCGGCTTTGATTTTGAGAGCCTTGCTGAGTTCGCCACGTGCCAAAATCTTCACAGGAACATTTTTCTTGCGAATTACTTTAGCATTGTAAAGTGCTTCGGCGTCAATTTCTGCTCCTGCTTCAAATTTTTTATCAAGAGCGTCAAGGTTTACAGGCTGAAAAACTTTCGCAAATCTATAATTATTAAATCCGCGTTTAGGAGTTCTTCTTGTAATCGGCATTTGGCCGCCTTCAAAGCCCGGTCTGACACCGCCGCCAGTTCTGGACTTGTCGCCTTTGTTGCCTTTGCCTGAAGTTTTACCTGTTCCGCTTCCGATACCCTGACCGAGACGCTTTGAAACATGCGTCGAGCCTTTAGCCGGGTGTAAATCGTTTAACGTAATCATTCTTACTCTACGACCTCCCACTTAACGAGATGGCGCACATGCTCAATCATGCCGCGAACCTGAGGCGTGTCCTCATGTTCAACTTCTGAATTTAATTTCTTAAATCCAAGAGCTTTAATCGTGCGCTTCTGTCTTTCGGGAAAACTAATTGCGCTTTTGATCCACTTTGCTTTAATCTTTGCCATTGTGAACCACTACTCCCCGATTACTGCTTCTTCAGCAGTTTCTTCTGTCGCTTCGTCGCCGATAAGACCGCGTAACTTCATAATCTCGTCTTCAGTTCTCGTGATCTTAATGGCTTCGAGTGTCGCGTTAGCAATGTTAATAGCGTTGGCTGTACGACCTGTAACTTTCGTAACGACGTCTTTAACTCCGCCAAGCTCCATAATCGCACGGACAACTCCGCCAGCGATAACTCCTGTACCTTCCGGGCATGGCTTGAGTAAAACTCTCGCAGCTCCGAATTCACCTACAACGGGGTGCGGAATTGTACTCCCGGCGTGGCGTACAGAAACCATATTCTTTTTAGCTTTTTCAATGCCTTTGCGAACTGCCTCGGCGATTTCTTTAGCTTTGCCGATTCCTGTTCCGACCTGTGAGGCACCGTCGCCAACGACTACAAGGACTGCAAAACGGAATCTTTTACCGCCTTTAACGACCTTGCTTACACGATTGATAGCGACAACGCGCTCCTGAAACTCTACGGCTTCTACTTCATTTCTTCTGGGCATTTTAGAATACAAGCCCTCCTTCGCGTGCGGCATCAGCTACTGCCGCGATTTTTCCGTGATAGGCATGACCTCCGCGGTCAAACACCACTGCGTTAATTCCTTTGGCCTTTGCGCGTTCAGCTATTGTCTTGCCGATTACTTTAGCCGCAGCGATGTTGCAGCCACCTTTTAATTCCGGCTGTAAAACCTTCTCAAGAGTTGACGCACTTACAAGCGTGTGGCCTTTTTCGTCGTCAATAACCTGAACATAAATATTTTTAAGGCTTCTGAACACGCACAGACGGGGCTTTTCAGCAGTACCCGAGAGAGTGCGGCGCAGTCTTTCATGCCTTATTACGCGCATATCGTTTCTCGATTTCTTTTTCATGATGTTTTACTTCGCCCCAGTCTTTCCGGCCTTGCGGAGAATATACTCGTTCTCAAACTTAATACCCTTTCCGTGATAAGGCTCAGGCGGTCTGAACTCTTTAATAAGGGCGCATGTCTGACCTACTAATTCTTTGTCGATACCCTTAACATGGAACTTAATCGGGTTTTCAACAACGATCTCTATACCTTCGGGCGGCGTGAACTCGATCGGGTGTGAATATCCCAAGTTCAAAACAAGTTTCTTGCCCTGTAACGCGGCTCTCCAACCTACTCCAACGATTTCCATAGTTTTCTGGAAACCTGTAGTAACGCCGGTAACCATGTTAGCAATTAAGGCTCTTGTCATGCCGTGCCACGCTCTTGTCTGTTTTTCTTCGTTTGCTCTCGAAACTTTGACTTGAGCGTTTTCGATGTCAACTTTAATTCCGGGCATCAATTTTGCGTGAAGTTCGCCTTTAGGACCTTTTACGATAATATCAGTGCCTTTGACTTCAACGCTTGCGCCTTTTGCAATATCTACTGCTTTGCGTCCAATACGAGACATTTATGTAAACCTCCTACCAGACATAGCAGAGAACTTCTCCGCCAAGACCAAGTTTGTTAGCTTCCGCGCTTGTCTTCAGGCCTTTTGACGTTGAAAGAATTGCTAAACCTAAACCGCCCA
Source organism: Synergistaceae bacterium (assembly GCA_017475805.1). The sequence continues at coordinate 10,839 of JAFVEW010000318.1, forward strand.
TAACAACGGGTAACTTATCACTGCCGACATAAATTCTGCGGCCGGGCTTACTTATTCTTCTAAGTCCCTGAATGACACGTTCGCGGCCTGCACCGTATGAAAGATAAATTCTAATTTCAGCGTACGGCTTGCCGGGGTCTGTTATCATTCTGAAATTTTTAATATAGCCTTCATCTTTTAAGATACGGGCTAATGCTAATTTCATTTTGCTCGTAGGAACGTCGACGCTCTCGGCGTAAGCCATGTTAGCGTTTCTAATCCTTGTGAGCATATCTGCAACAGGGTCATTTACGTACATATTGACCGTCCCCCTTTACCAGCTGGCCTTAACAACGCCCGGGAAAGCTCCCTCGCGTGCCATTTTTCTGAAGCAGCAGCGGCACATATCGAACATTCTCATATAGCCGTGAATTCTCCCGCATAACGGGCATCTATTATGCTGTCTCGTGCTGAATTTAGGGGTTTTCTGTGCCTTAAGTTTTAATGCTTTTCTTGCCATTTTTTACTTATGCCCCCTGATTTCCTGTTCTGAACGGCATTCCAAGTCCCTTTAACAAAGCGAAGGCTTCTTCGTCAGTCTTAGCTGTCGTTACGATTGAAACGTTCATGCCGCGTGATCTAATTACTTTGTCATAGCTTATCTCAGGGAAAATCAACTGCTCGCGAAGACCTAAATTATAATTTCCGCGACCGTCAAATCCCTTTCGCGTAATTCCCTGAAAGTCTTTAATTCCAGGCAGAGCCAACGATATAAGTCTGTCAAGAAATTCCCACATTTTTGCGCCTCTTAAAGTTACAGCGCAGGCAACGGGCATGTTCTGACGAACTTTGAAACCTGCGATTGATTTCTTCGCACGCTTTAATAAAGGCTGCTGGCCTGTGATGGCTCTAAGTTCATTAATAGCAGCGTCCATGAATTTAATATCGAGTTTAGCGTCGCCAACTCCAATATTGACTACAACTTTCTCAAGTTTAGGAAGCTGCATAACGTTCTTATATCCAAATTCTTTCTGGAGAGCCGGAACTACTTCGCTTTTATATTTTTCAAGCATTCTCGGTGTCATGGCTTAAAGTCCTCCGCGATCGATAACTTCTCCGCATTTTTTGCAGACGCGGACTTTCTTGCCGCTCTCAAGAAACGACGCGCCGACTCTCGTTGCCTTGCCGCACTGAGGGCAGACAAGCATGACCTTGCTGGCGTAAATCGGGGCTTCCTGTTTAATAATTCCCGACTGCGGATTGTTCTGTGAAGGTCTGACGTGGCGCGAAACCATGTTGACGCCTTCAACAACGACTAAATCACGCTCAGGAACACGGCGGATAATTTTGCCCTCTTTGCCTTTGTCCTTGCCGGAAATCACTTTAACCCGGTCATTTTTCTTTAATCTTACTGACATTTTTATTTCTCCTATACGACTTCAGGAGCAAGCGACAAAATGCGCATATATTTCTTTGCTCTAAGTTCACGACCGACAGGCCCAAAAATACGAGTTCCTCTCGGTTCGCCGTTAGCGTCGATTAATACTGCCGCATTATCATCGAAACGGACATATGTCCCGTCCCTGCGTCGAACTTCTTTTTTCGTCCTGACTATGACGGCTTTAACTACGCTGCCTTTGGCTATGTTGCTGTTCGGAATTGCCTCACGGACTGAAGCGACGATAACATCGCCGATCGTGCCGTAACGTCTTTTGCTTCCGCCCATAACCTGAATGCAGAATAATTTTCTTGCGCCTGAATTATCAGCGACGTTCAGAACACTTGTAAGCTGAATCATTTATCCCTGAACCTCCTCTGAAGTTTCAGACTCTAAATCAGTACCGAAGACAGGAGCTTTTCTCATAATCTCAACGAGTTCCCAGCGTTTAGTTTTGCTTAACGGACGAGTCTCGCGGATTTTGACTTCATCTCCCATGCCGCACTGATTGTTAGCGTCATGAGCCACGTATTTTTTAGCGCGCTTTATTCTTTTTCCATATAACGGGTGCTCTGCCATACGTTCAACGCGGACGACTACGGTCTTGTCCATTTTGTTGCTGACGACGATACCCGTTCTAACTTTACTCGGCATTGTCTGCTGCTTCCTTTTCTGTAACGGCCTTCTCAGATGCTATCGTAAGCAGTCTCGCGATAGTCTTGCGAACTTCGCGGATACGGCTCGTATTTTTCAAATTCCCGACAGCATTCTGAAAACGAAGGTTGAATAATTCAGTTTTATACTCTTTAACTTTCCCGGCAATCTCTTCGCTCGTAAGCTCTCTGAGTTTTTCCGGCTTTACGCTCGCGTCCATCAGGCTAATCACTCCCTCCGCTGCGTACCATGCGAACTTTCACGGGCAGTTTGTGTGAAGCTGTCCTGAAAGCTTCCTGAGCAAGTTCTTCGCTAATTCCTGAGAACTCGAACAGGACGCGGCCTCTTTTAACTGCGGCTACCCAAAATTCCGGCGCGCCTTTTCCTTTACCCATACGAGTTTCCAAAGGCTTTTTCGTATAAGGTCTGTCAGGGAAAACGCGAATCCAAATTTTACCGCCTTTTTTCATTTTACGCGATATGGCAACACGGGTTGCTTCGATCTGTCTTGCAGTCAGCCAAACGTTTTCGAGAGCCTGAATACCATAATCACCAAACGCTATCGTTGTACCGCCTTTAGAAATGCCTCTTAACGGTGAACGATGAGATTTTCTAAATTTTACTCGGCTTGGCATTAACATAGTGATTACGCCTCCCTTTTAACCTTTCGCCGGCCTGTTGCGTGCTGAACGTACAGGAGCAGGAGTTTTCTCGTGTTCTCTATCTCTGTAAATCCAGACTTTGCAGCCGATTACACCGTACATTGTTACAGCTTCTGCGAAACCGTAATCAATGTCTGCCCTTATCGTTGAAAGAGGAAGCTGGCCTTCGTTGTACCATTCAGTACGGGCAATTTCTGCACCGCCTAAACGTCCGGCAACTTGAGCTTTAATTCCCTTAACGCCTGCTTTTGTCGCTCTGAAAATTGCCTGCTTCATTGCGCGTCTGAATGAAACTCTGCGCTCAAGTGAACTTGCAATTCCTTCCGCAACTAATTGAGCCTCAACGTCAGGATTTTTAATTTCATGTACGTTGACCATAACTTTGCCGCCGGTGAGAGCCTGAAGTTCATTTTTGATATTCTGAATTTCATTACCGCCCTTGCCGATGACGACGCCGGGTCTTGCTGTATGAATAGTGAAACGGACAACAGGTCCAACGCGTTCGATCTCGATACGTGAAATTCCTGCGCCTTC
>JAFVEW010000319.1 GCA_017475805.1 Synergistaceae bacterium
AAGCAGATGAGCCGCGAAAATGTTGCAAAAGCCCTGACTGAAATGAAAGCCAACCGCGACATCGAAAACTGGATTAATCAGCTTGTCAATGATAAGTTTGACGAACTTATTAAAGCCGTTGAGGGAGAATGCGAAAAGATGCTCCGCGATACTGAGGCTTCAATGACTGAAATCCACAAAGATTTAACACGGAACGAAGCCTCGCGTGAACAGGTAACAAGACAGCTCAACGAAGCCGAATCGAAATGCGCGGAAATCCTTGAAACCCTCAAGCCGATACATCAGAAAGTAGAGGCGGCATTGAAAAATGACTGATAATCCTTTAATAGGGATTAATACAAGTTTTCGTGATTACATAACGATGAAAAAACGGGCGGCAGAACTCCACATGGACGGCAACGGCTTGCCCGATTACGCTTTTGCGCTTGATTTTGAATTACGGAAAAAACTCGATTCAATTCCCAATTTTTATAATATCAGCCGTAAAATCGCCGCAACTTATTCCAGCAGACAGTTACAAATTATTAATCAAAAAGCTCTGGCAGTAACCCCCAACCAGTTTCCCGAAGTTTACGCAATAGGGCGTGCTTGTGCGAAAATTCTTGGTATAGGGATTCCTGCCATTTACATACTAAGCGATCAGACGCTGAACGCTTACACATACGCAACGGACGATGTAGAACCTATGATTGTAATTCACAGTGCATTGTACGAACGTTTCACGCCCGGCGAATTAAAATTTGTTATAGGTCATGAATGCGGACATATTCACAACACTCACGGGATTTACGGCGTAATGGCACAAATACTGATTCTTGGCGGCGCAGGAGCGTTGACTGACAGCGGAATTAGTTTGGGTATGTTTAATCTCATATTAAAGGGAGCAGTGTACGCCTTGAATGCTTGGATGCGTGCAGGTGAAATAACCTGCGACCGTGCAGGAATGATTTGTTGCGAAAGGCTTGAAGATTCTTATACCGCTGAGGCTAAATTCATGTACGGCGCGGCATTCGGTGAGCATGAAATCAACCTTGATGAAATCATGAAACAACTTAACATGCAGGAAAGCAACATAACCCGTTTTGAAGAATTATTCAACAATCACCCAGTGGTCGCAAGAAGAATAGCGGCGGAAAAGTATTTTGCCGACTGTGAAACACTTTATAAATGGCGACCTGACCTTATGGAAGCAGGACGGACGCTAAGAAGCCGTGAACAGACAGATGAGCTTTGCAAACGCTGCGTCAGCATAATCAAAAATTGAGGTTGGGATATGGATATTGACAGACACATTCATTACGATGCCGCAGAATTAATTAGAAATACAGAACAGGCATTGGACAGCCTGAAAATATTTCAATATGAGCCTAATTACCGTGAGTTGTTAGGTGATAATCTCATCAGTAAAATCAACTTTTGGGATAAATCAATAAGGACAAGAAAAGACGACCCGTTTACTATTGTGGTATGCGGCGAATTTAAGCGCGGAAAATCGAGCCTTATCAATGCGTTATTGAAAGAAGAAGTCGTAACGACAAACGTAACTACGGAAACTGTTACGCTCAATTACATAAGTTACGGTTCACGCTCAAACGAAGCTGTTTTATCAGGCGGTCGGCGCATGACAATTTCAGACGATGATATGAAAAGAGACAAATTGGAAAGTCTAATTCATACGTTAGGAGAACCTGTAACAAGTTTGGAAATACGCAGACCTAACGAAATGCTTAAAAACGTGAGAATTATAGACACGCCCGGTCTTAATGATTCACAAAGAAATTTCTCCGACATGGTAGAACAGGCAATTCACCAAGCCGATGCCGTCATATACGTTTGCAGTGCTGACTCGCCGTTGTCGCTTTCCGAACAGTTATTCATAAAAACGGTGATTTTACCGCAAAAATACACCGACATTTTTATCGTTGCCAACTTTGCGGATATTATTTCCAATGAGAATGATTTTGACAGGATGCAGGACTTCATGAATCAAAAAATATCTTCCATGCTTCCAAGCCAAAAAGTTTTACTGTTGAGTGCATTAGATGAAATTTGCAGGGTTTCGGGTAATGAAAGCCCCAATGCTTCAATAAAAGATAAGCTGACAGCCGAATTTGACAGTTTCAGAGAGGATATTGCCGAACTTCTGAAAATCAAAAAAGATACTGTTTTGCCCGACAGAATCCACAGGCTGACACTCGGTATGCTTCATGATATTGACAACGAGATAGCCGTTTTAGAAGACGGACTCAAACTTGATGCTGAAACGGCTTTGAAACATTCGGAAGAATCGAAATCAAAACAACAAACACAAAACGCTGAAAATGCAAAATACATGGAGCGAATCAAAAACGAGATTTTTGACATGAATCTTGAAGCCGAAAACTGGGTTAATGAACTTCTTGATAAAATGCGCTCTGACATCGCTACATTCGGGAACATCACGGCTGACGACCTCAAAAAATATTATTCGATTTTTTGTGTCGATACGGTTCAGAATGCCGTCAATAAATGCGTTGATTATCATATCGAAAAGTTGTATGACGAATTTAATTCTGATGTTGTAAAACTTTTCAATCGTTCGGAGATAAATTACGGTTTTAGATTTTCGCTTGATAACAGGACTTGGACTAAGGGCGATAATGTCGGTTATATAGCGTCAAAAATTTCCCAGCTTAGTCTGTTAAGTCTTGTCGTTGACGGCATAGCAGGAGCAATGCGCGAGGGAGAAGCCGCAGGTAAACTTCCACAAATTATCGAAGCCATAACAAAGCAGTATCCCGTATTCTGCGAATCGGCACGTGAAAGCCTTGAAAAAATCTACGAGGCTTTGAATCGGGACATACAAAGCCAGCTCACGGAATATTTCAAAATTCAGGAGCAGGAAATACTGCAACGCAATGAACAAATTTTGCGCGCGGCATCTCAGACGGAAGAACGTAAAGAAAGGACAAGAACGGCAATTAACGAGTTAAAGTCAGCCCTCAAAAATTTTAATAATCAGGAGGTTTTCTCATGAGCATCTGTAATAATTGCGGCGCGACAGTTCCTGATGACACATTGTTTTGCAACGAATGCGGAATGAGGGTAGTTGCTAAAAAACCTGAATCTGTAACGAAAATTTGTAAAACTTGCGGTGCTTACCTTGCCGAAGATGCAAAATTCTGCGGAGTGTGCGGAACTGTTGCGGAAGCTGTTTCTTCGGCATACTCAACGTCCTGCGATACGAAACGAACGCTTGTAATTTCAAGAACAAGTCAATTTTTTTATATGCTGTCCATATATGACGTTTATATTGACGGCTTCCTGCTGGGACGTATTCCTTCAGGACAGTCTGTTGCGCTGAGAGTCTTTGCTGATACAGTAAAAGTTGAAATTAAATGTCCTCTACTGCTCATGAAACATTACAACTTATGGGCAAAATTAAAATTAGTCCATAATCCGCGGTTGGAATTCCGTTTGATAAAGCAGGGTGAAATCATAATCAACGTAAGCGGTGCAGAAATTTTGGAACAGGGCAAAAATTAGGAGGGATTTTTCGTAATGGCTGGCGTCATAATAAACGGTTTCGGATGGTCAGACAGTTATTATCCAAGATTAAACTTGGGTCAGCATTATTGCAAGTTTTGTAATTCAATGCAAAATTTTTTCTTAATGGAAGTCAAAGCAAAAATCAGGATTTTTTTTGTTCCGACAGTATCGTTCAGCACGAAATACTGCGTGTGCTGTGAAAAATGCCAAAATGGTATTTATGTCAATGACGAACAAAGGGATCTGCTTCTGTATCGCGGTGCGAAGATTGAAGTCAGGGATGGAATTTCTATCGTAACCAAGAGTGATTAAATTATGGGCAAAAAAATTTTCCTTGTGTTACTGCTTCCTTTCTTGATTCTGTCGGTTCTGATGAATGACTTCAGTCTGTTTAAGAGCGCAAAATTCATTAAGGAACGCAATGCTAAATATTATGGCAACGCATCGTCAAGTTCCAGCGAAAATTCTTCGGCAGCTTCGACATCTTCGACAGCAAAGTCTAACTATATCGATGCTTACATCGGCATTTGCACGGGAAATTATGTAAGAGTCCGTGAAGAACCTAATACAGACGCTAAGATTTTTGGACGTGTCCATAAAGGTGATAAGTTAGCCTTGCTTTACGAAACAAAATATGGCAATCAACATTGGTATGAAGTTGTCAATCCTTTTGGAGCGGGTACAGCTAGGATATCAGCTCAATATGTTCAAGTATCTGACGAAGTTATCAGATTAAATGTTAAATAATACGGAGGCATAATTTTATGAAACAAACAAATGGTTTGGAACTGTTCACGGCATTTTTGCAGAAATGTCATAAATTTTGTGTAAATGCGAAATTAAATCCGATATTTACATGTCCTTCATTTTCATCAAACATAAAATTTTGGATATTCCTGTTACTTATTGTTATTTTTTCAGCGAATCCGTCTTTTGCTCGTGGGGGCTCTCATTCCGAAAGGAGACGTGGTGGGGGAGGATATACTATTCAAGATGCCCTAAGAGAGCAAAAGGAAAAAAGTGAGCGCAAAAAAAATCTTCCGTTCATTAAGCTCTGCCAGTCTGGTTCTGCAAAACAGGTGAGAGATGCAATCAAAGCCGGAGCAAATGTGAATATCACACTTGACGATATGACACCGCTGATGTGGGCTGCAAAGTATAACACTAACTCAGATGTTATACAAACTTTATTAGAGGCTGGAGCTGATAATCAGGCTAGGGGAAGTTTTCATGGGAAAGATACAGGAACGAAAAGTAAAGTCTGGGCTGTTGCTCTAACACCATTGGAATTTGCTTCTGCTTATAATGAAAACCCCGAAATTATAAGAATACTACTAAACCTTGAGTCAAACTCTCGTAACAGATCTCATGCTTTGTTGTATGCCGCGTCTTTCAATACTCTTGACGTTGTTCAAGTATTTCTTGATGCAAAAGTTGATGTCAACGCTTACGAAATACTGATTCATGCCGCAAGATATACCGAGAATCCTCAAATAATTGACATGCTACTTGATGCTGGTGCTGACGTTCATCAAACGATTCGTCCATATAACTTATCGATACAGGCGATTGATGAAGCACGTAAAAACAAAAATCTACAAGGCACTGCAACTCTAAAACGCCTTGAAGAATTAAGTAAATAGCCTATATTACTAAGGAGGAACTAAAATGTTTCAAAAATTTAGTAAAACACTCATGTTTTTGATGTGTCTCGCAGTCCTGTCCTCTGCCGCCCCTGTCTTTGCCATTGATTTCAAAGACACGAAACGCAAGGCTGAAGCCGGTAATGCTACTGCCCAATATAACTTGGGGATTATCTATTACAATGGCTATGAAGGGGTCAAGCAGAACAAATCTGAAGCGGCTAAATGGTATCTGAAAGCCGCTAAACAAGGAATTCCTGAAGCCCAGCATAACATTGCGCTCATGTATTATGATGGCGAAGGAGTACCTAAGAACAAGTCCGAAGCTCTCAAGTGGTGGCGCAGAGCCGCTGAACAGGGTGTTGCAGAGGCGCAGTATAATCTTGGTTTTCTCTATGGAACAGGCGAAGGAGTAAAACAAAATAACCCCGAAG
>JAFVEW010000320.1 GCA_017475805.1 Synergistaceae bacterium
GAAAAGAGGAAAAAATTTTGGCTCCTAAAAAAAATAATGTTCACGAAATGACACGCAGCGGCTACGAAAGACTTAGCGAAGAACTTACGAATTTAAGAACTCAAGGCCGTCAGGAAGTCGCTAAAAAACTTGAAGAAGCCCGGGCGTTCGGGGATTTAAGCGAAAACGCAGAGTACGCAGCAGCTAAAGAAGAACAGGCTAAACTCGAAGACAGAATAGCTGACCTCGAGGTTACTTTGAGCAAAGTTACAGTCGTTGACGAGAGTAAAATAGACACTAATAGAGCTGGCGTAGGCTTGAGAATTACTCTCGAAGATTTAGATAATAACGGCAAACAACACACTTACGACTTAGTAGGCTCGGAAGAATTATCAGGCGCGGCTTTCTCCGAAGGCGGAATTCAGAGAATTTCACAGAAAAGTCCCGTAGGCCAAGCTATCACAGGACATTTAATCGGCGACGAGGTCATCGTGAAAATTCCAAGAGGCCAAAGAAAATTAAAAATCGCAGCTATCGAACGATATTAAAAGGCAAGTAGGAATTATGATTAAACGTCCGCGAAGACTTAGAAAATCTCAGGCTATCCGCGACATGACTTGCGAGACAAGATTATCGCCTTCAATGTTCGTCTATCCTGTGTTCGTTCGTGAAGGAAAAAATATCATCGAGGAAATTCCCTCAATGCCGGGACAAAAACGTTACAGCCCCGACAAACTCCCGTTAATTCTTGAAAAAGCAGCAAAAAATAAAATCGGAGGCGTCCTATTTTTCGGAATTCCTGAAAATAAAGACGAAACAGGCTCGCAGGCTTATAACGACAACGGCGTTGTTCAACAGGCTATTAGAATTTCTAAAAAAGAATTTCCGGATTTAACCGTAATTTCCGATATTTGCCTTTGCGAATATACATCTCACGGACATTGCGGCATTGTTCAGGACGGAATTATAAAAAACGACGATACTCTCAAAATTTTATCGCGCATTGCTCTTTCTCACGCTCAGGCCGGAGCTGACATCGTCGCGCCTTCCGACATGATGGACGGACACACCGCCGCTATTCGTGAGGCTCTCGATAACGAAAATTTTCAGGATACTTTGATAATGTCTTACGCCGTCAAATACGCGTCGGCCTTTTACGGACCTTTTAGAGACGCCGCAGGCTCTGCTCCGACATTCGGCGACAGGAAAACTTATCAAATGGATCCGCGAAACTCACGGGAAGCCCTTAGAGAAGCTAAACTCGATATAGACGAAGGCGCGGATATTTTAATCGTTAAACCCGGCTTGCCTTACCTCGACGTCTTGAAATCCGTCAAAGATTTTTCCGACATTCCCGTAGCGTCTTACTCCGTCAGCGGCGAATATGCCATGATTAAAGCGGCGGCGGTCAAAGGCTGGCTCAATGAAAAAAATATCGCCCTCGAAATCGCATTTTCGATTGCCCGCGCTGGTGCCGATATTTTAATATCATATTTTGCTCTTGATTTAGCCCTTTGGCTTGAAAAGTAGAAAGTTTTTTCAACTCCTAACTCCTACTTGATAAAAGTTTTGCGGCTTGAGTTTCAGGGAGCGGACGGCCCCATATGAAGCCCTGAATGAAGTCGCAGCCGATGGAACGTAGGGTTTCGAGTTGTTCGGGAAGTTCTACGCCTTCGGAGATGACTTTGAAGCCCATAATATGGCCGATGGAGATGATAGCGGCGACGTATCTTGAGTTTTTGTTAGCAGAGTTCATTTTATCGATAAAAGATTTGTCGATTTTAAGGAGATTAGCGGGCAATTTATTAAGATAGCTTAAAGAAGAATAGCCTACGCCAAAGTCGTCGATAGCGATTTTAATACCCATGTTCTTAAGTTCTTTGATAGATTGAAAGGCTTTATTAAGGGTATCGAGCATAATGCTCTCTGTGATTTCAATTTCGAGATTAGAAGCCGGAACGCCGCTGATTTTTAATGTTTCGCGAACCTCATCGAGGAAGTTATTTTTCATGAGATGTTTGACGGAAGCGTTGACACTGAGAGTAATATCCGCGCCTGATTTTTTGAGCAAATCGCCGAAGAACATAGCGGACTTTCTAAAAACAACGGCGTCAACTCTATCGACGAGGCCGACTTTTTCAGCGACAGGTATAAATTCAGCAGGACTTATCATATTGCCGTCGCTGTCTTTCATTCTTGCGAGAACTTCAAAGCCTCTAAGTTTATGCGACATATCGAATTGAGGCTGTAAATTGAAAAATATTCTGTCGTTTTCGAGGGCGTCTCTGATTTTCTTTTCGATTTCTAAAGTTCTTTCATTTTTCAAAAGTTCGGGAGCGTAGCGCATTATGTGGTCGCTGTTGCTTTCGTTTTTAACCTCACGCATCGCTGTCGAGGCATAAGCGCAAAGAGCGTCGCTTGTCGGCCCGTCCTTTGGAAATTCTGAATAGCCGAAGCTCGCCGTAATATAAAAGTCGCAGTCGTCAACGGTTAATTTTGAGTTTAATGCCTGGTCATATCTTGCGACAGAGTTCATTATGTCGTCGTCGGACTTGTAATCCCGAATAATTAACGCAAATTCGTCAGCTCCCGAATGTGCAAGAAAGTCGTTTGTATTATTTGATTTAGCAATTTCTTCCCAGCGCGAGGCGACCTCTTGAAGGACTTTATTTCCGGCGTCAAAGCCCATAGTATCATTAAAATTTTTGAAGTTATTAAGATTAATCATCACGACTACGAATTTTTCTTTGTTAATAATAAGATTGTTTATAAGCTCGCTGAACGCTGCCATATTTGGAAGTCCTGTGAGCATGTCCGTGATGACTTGCTTGCGGATTTTAGATTGATATTTTGATATTCTTTTATTATTGAGATAAACGACAGTAATAGCGATGGTAGTCAGCAAATTTTGAAATATTCCGGGCAAACTCGAAAAATTATTTTTAACAAATATCCCGATTATGACGGTGTAAAGTTGTAAAATTATCATGATTAGCGCGGTGATATAGCCTTTTTTGCCGCAATACATTGTCATAAAAATAACGCAGATATTTGCGATAGCTGAAAAAACTCCGGCAAATGAATATAAAGGAATTAGGTTTCCGAAGAGTTCTATCACGGACTTTGAGCCTGCAACAAAACTCACGATAACGGATGAAATTATACAAAGTAAAAGAAGAGTTGCAAACGCAGTATTTTTTTTCATGTAATTTTTATTCCTTTATTTTTTATTATTAAATTAAATTAAATTATCTTAATATTCTATCACAACGTTTAATTATGAATTATGAATTTTTTTGCAGATTAATTTATCGGCGTACATTAATTTATCAGCGCGTTCAAAGACGTCTTGAACTCTAATATCCGTCAAAGGGTTAAATTCAGAAAGCCCGACAGCTAAAGGTTTAATTCCGTTTATTCTATTTTTTTCGAGTTCTTTAATTAAATTTTCCATGAGCTCCTGGCTTTTATCAAAATCGCTCCCGTTTAGCAAAATTGCAAACTCATCGCCGCCAATTCTGAAGACAGGACTGCGTTTGAAAATGTTGCAGATTATAGCGCAAGCACGGCGTATAAATTCGTCTCCGGCCTTGTGTCCGAGAGTGTCGTTAATTTGTTTCAGGCCGTTTAAGTCGCATACGACGATAGCGAATTGAGGCATTTCCGAGCCTTCTGAAATTTGTCTATCGAGCTCAGCCTCGACAGCGGCGTAAGCCCTTTTATTTTTGACGTTTGTAAGCGCGTCTTTATTTGCCATGTTAATAGCGTCATGATAGGCGAGTTCCATTTGTTTAGCGGCGTCGACATTAGCGACTGCAACGATTATATGATTAGAATTTTCTTTAGGTCTAACGGCGTACAACATAGCGAATTGCGGCCTGCCGTCGAGCATTAGACGATAATTCAGAATTGTTTTACCATAATCCGAGAGACTTTTTAGTAAATTTTCTTTTTGCATAGCTATTGACATCATCGGCAAATCTTCAGGATAAATATCAGTTTTCATATTTTTTTGACTATCAGCGAAAAAATCTTTGCCTTTAGTAAAAACTTTTAATTTTGTATATTTTCTGTCGGCTGTATATTCAAGATATTCGTTAGTGATTGTGTTTACGTGATAAATGACTTCATATTGTTGAGCTAACGCGCCTGCAATTTGCGAGTAAGTTGTAATAGCGTCTTCCTGTTTTTGCTGCTCGTCGATATTTCTGACGCCTAAAATAAGATGTTCAGTGTCTTTCTTTTGAAGATAAGCAAATAAATTCATATATTGAACATTGCCGTTTAATACGTGCCTGTAAATCATCGATAAAGAGCCTTCATTGCGGATTTTCGTTAATAATTCGTCTTTTTCGAGAGCGCGCAAAATTCTCATTTGGTCATCGGGGTGTAAAATTCTTTTTATATCGATTTTAAGACGTTCAAAAAAGTTTTCTCCGCCTCGATGAAGACCGAACTCAGCATAATTATCGCTGGAGCTGTATTCGGAATATTTGCCTGTTTTGACGTCAATATAGTAAATAACCTCGTATTGATTAGCCAAAGATTTAGCGATTTCGCCGTAAATTCTTCCTTCGGCTTCAGCGTCGAGTTCTCTGCGTCTTTGTTCGTCAATATCTTGGACGCCTATAATAATGTTGCTGTTTCCTGAGCGTATAGTTTTAAGGAAAAAATATTTAGGTTCTCCGTTAATGTTTAATCTGTAAGTCAAATAAAAAGATTTTCCGTTTTCGAGAGCTTTAACGACGGCATCTTTGCGAAAGGCGTTTAAGAAATATTCCTGGTCTTCATGCCAAACTTGTTCGCGGCAATTTTTGACGGCGTCTTTGTAAAAGTCGTCTCCTTCGCTTGCTTGTACGAGTTCTTTTCCTAATTTGCTTGCGGCAGGTGTATATTCAACATAGCTGTCGTCTTCGTTTATAACAAAAATCCGGCTGTAGTCGTTAGCGAGTGCGAGAGCGAGGCCGGTGAACGAGAGCTGATTATTTTTCATGTTAAAGTCTATACTCCTTTTATAAGCTAAGATTTTATTATAATATAAAAAAATTAAGAATTAGAAAAAGGGTTGATTTTTTAATGCGTTTCACGAAAATGCAAGGCTGCGGAAATGATTATGTTTATGTAAATTGTCTTAATGAAAGAATTTCTAATCCTGAAGAATTAGCGAAAAAAATTTCAGATAGACACTTCGGGGTCGGCTCAGACGGTTTAATTTTAATTTTGCCGCCTGTTGATGATAATTCAGACGCTTTCATGCAGCTTTATAATTTCGACGGTTCAAAGGCTTCGATGTGCGGAAACGGAATTCGCTGTGTAGCAAAATTCATTTACGACAACGGAATAATCCCTAAAGAAAGGCGGGAGACTTTCATTGACACTCCTTCAGGAATTAAAAAAATTTTTCTTGAAATTAAAGATGAGAAAGTCATCGCCGCGGCTGTGAACATGGGACAAGCTGAAATCACGAGTGAAATTCCCGAAGAAATTAAAATTAAAGATAAAGAATTAAAATTTATCGGAGTTAATGTCGGAAATCCGCACGCTGTCTATTTTATTGAAGACAATCCTGAAATTCGAGATATTTTTTCTTGGCCTAACTCAAAATTTGCGGTTGAGGGCGTTAATTTTGAAAATCATCCGAGATTTCCTGACAGAGTTAACTCAGAATTTA
>JAFVEW010000321.1 GCA_017475805.1 Synergistaceae bacterium
CGCAATTTTATCGGAAAGTCGGATATGTTCACGAAACGGACAATCCAGCAGAACATTATCCCGACTTCGGTCGAAACGGCGCAGGAAGCTCTTTTATTATCAATGTCGGAAAAAGCCCGTGTCGATATGGATTACATGACTTCTCTGACGGGCAAGAGCGAAGAAGAATTATTTTCTGAATTAAAAGGCGAAATTTTCAAAGTCCCCAAGCCAGCCCCGTTTGGAGGAGAACCCGATAAGCCTGAATATCAGACCGCTGACGAATATTTATCGGGGAATGTCCGCGAAAAGTTGTTTATGGCAAAATTTTTATCAGCGAATAATCCTCAATTTGAGGAAAATATCAAAGCCCTCGAAGCCGCACAGCCCGAAAAATTGAAAGCCACTGAAATTGATGTGAGATTAGGCTCAACATGGATTCCGCCTGAATACGTTGAGCAGTTTACTCATGAACTTTTACAGACCCCGGGGTATTATCGAAGAACTATTAATGTAAGTTATTCCGCTCAGACTTCATCGTGGAATATTTCAAACAAAAAACTTGACACAGGAAATATTTTAGTGAACACGACATACGGAACGGAGCATATCAACGCTTACGGGATAATCGAAGACACTCTGAACCTTAAAACCGTAAAAGTTTTCAAGACAATCTTAGACCATAACGGCGATGAACGGCGTGTTATCGACAACGAAGCCACAACATTAGCCCAGCAGAAACAGGAAGAAATCAAAGAAAAATTTAAGGGCTGGATTTTTGAAGACCCCGAACGGCGTGAAAGGCTTGTGAATATTTATAACGAGAGATTTAACTCAACTCGTGCGCGTGAATATGACGGAAGCCATTTGAAATTCGGCGGAATAAATCCTGACATAAATTTACGCCCTCATCAAAAGGACGCAATAGCAAGAATTTTATATGGCGGCAACACTCTTTTAGCGCACGAAGTCGGGGCAGGAAAAACTTATGAAATGGTAGCGGCGGCTATGGAATCGAAACGCATAGGGCTGTCGCATAAAAGTCTTTTTGTCGTCCCTAACCATTTAACAGAACAGATGGCGACCGAAACCTTGAAACTTTATCCGGGCGCGAATGTTTTAGTCGCAACAAAACGCGATTTTGAAACGAAAAACAGAAAAAAATTCTGCGCTAAAATCGCAACGGGCGATTATGACGCGATAATAATCGGGCATTCGCAGTTCGAGAAAATTCCGCTGTCGCACGAACGTCAGGCAAGATTTATCGAATCCCAAATTGACGAAATCACGGACGGAATCGCTGAACTCAAAGACGCAAGGGGCGAACGCTGGAGCATAAAGCAGATGGAAGCTGCGAAAAAAAATCTCGAAACGAAACTCGAAAAATTACAGGCTTCCCATAAAAAAGATGACGTAATCACGTTTGAAGAACTTGGAATTGACAGACTTTTTGTCGATGAAGCCCACAACTATAAAAATCTGTATCTCTACACGAAAATGCAGAACGTTGCCGGAATTTCGCAGACCGAAGCACAGAAATCTTCGGATATGTTCATGAAGTGCCGTTACATGGACGAACTGACGAACGGCAAAGGGATAATTTTCGCAACGGGCACGCCAGTCAGTAATTCTATGACTGAACTTTACACAATGCAACGCTATCTTCAAATGGAAAAATTGCAGTCGATGGGGCTTCAGAATTTTGACGCATGGGCTTCGACTTTCGGAGAAACAACGACAGCATTAGAGTTAGCTCCCGAAGGCACTGGATTTAGGGCAAAAACGAGGTTTTCAAAATTCTTTAATCTGCCCGAACTTATGAAAACTTTTAAGGAAGTCGCGGACATTAAAACGGCTGATATGCTGAATCTGCCACGCCCCAAAGCAAATTTTCATGTTGTTTCCGTAAAGCCGACCGAGGAGCAGAAACAGCTTGTCGCAGGACTTTCGGAACGAGCCAGCAAAGTCCACACCCGTCAGGTCGAGCCGAATGAGGATAACATGCTGAAAATTACTTCGGATGGACGAAAAATCGGGCTTGACCAGCGTTTAATAAATCCGTTATTGCCTGACGACCCGAACAGCAAAGTCAACACGTGCGTGAAAAACATTTTTAATATCTGGAACGACACGAAAAAGGACAAGCTGACGCAGTTAGTTTTCTGCGATTTTTCAACGCCGGGCAAGGATAAGGGCTTCAATGTTTACGATGACATCAAGCAAAAGTTAATTGCTGACGGAGTCCCCGAAAACGAGATTGCTTTTATTCATGACGCAGACACGGAAAAGAAAAAGATGAGTTATTCGCCAAAG
>JAFVEW010000322.1 GCA_017475805.1 Synergistaceae bacterium
GTTCTGAGCTTGACGTTGACAATGGCACTGATCGTTTTTTCTTGTTGAGCGTGGCTGATGTCAATAACACGAGTTATTTTAGTAGCAAAGATGACCGTAAATGCGATTGGATTAATCCTAGCACATATAATGGTAATTGTGATTGGTGGCTTCGGTCGCCCAGTAATGATGCTAGTGATAAATACGCCGCGTTTGTCGACTATACGGGCGGCGTTTGCAGCGAAGTTAACAATGAGGGTCTCCAAGTCGACCGCAAATTCGCTGTTCGTCCCGCTGTGTGGATTAACCTAAACAATTAGTAATCTAAGGGGGAAAATTCATGGAAACGAAAAAAATTTTAATATCGGCTGTTTGCGTTTTATTAGCTGTAAGCAGCACGGCTTACACGGCACAAACTGCAACAATTACAATCGGCTTCACTAAAGCAACTCCAGTAGCAACTCCAGTGCCAGATCCCGAGCCTGAAGAAGTTCCTAATACTCACGGCAACTATGTCGGCAATGAGGAATACAGCGACTCAGGTTAAGGCTCAACCAGAACGGGCTATGAAGTCGTTGATACCGATACAAATAGCAGTACACAAACAGATACTACCGACGTGAGCGTAAAGGGCGACCTTTCGGGCAAAGATATTGTTGAGGTAATTCAGCAAATAGAAAACACGACCGAAGTCAAAACTTCGGATTTATCGAACGTTACGGGTCTTACAGAAGTCAAGCTGCCAGAGAATACAAAAATTGAAACATTAAACATCATCAGCAACACTTCGATAAAGAAAGTTGAAGTTCCCAATAATGATTCGTTGAAGTCAATAAATCTTTCGGGCAGTAGCGTAGAAGAACTTAATGCTAGCGAATGCAGCGGCTTGGAAACCGTCGAAGTTCAAAATAACGTGTCCCTCGTAGTGCTTAACGTCAGCTATTCGTCAGTTACGGCATTAAACGCACAAAATTGTGTTAAACTTGAAAGCCTCAACTGCGAACGCTGCGAGATAACCGAGCTTAATATTGAAGGCTGTGAAAAACTTTCGGCTCTAGATTGCTCATATAATGGTCTTACGAGGCTCAGCGTTTCTAATTTTGCAAACCTTAAGAATCTTGCATGTCAAGGCCAGAGAGTTAGAGGCGTCAGACGTGTTCAAGCGTTGAATTTGATTGACCTTTTATTCAATAAAATTTCAGAACTTTTATTATCTGATTACAGCGAAGAAGAATTAAGCGAGCTTAATAATGTCACGGACATCAAAGCCTTTGACTCATCTGGAAATGAGATAAGCATTAGCAAGGATGAGCAGGGCAATTTAACATTCAACGAAGCTCCGGCAAAAATCACTTATAAATACAAGACGGGCTTTAATAATACCTTGATGGACGTAACCGTCGAAACATCTGAAAATGAAAGCGGAGAAAACGGCGGTAATGTTCGTAATAGTGGGGGCGGCTGTAATTCTAATTTGGGATTGGGCGTGCTGTCAGCCCTTGCAATTTTATTAAAATTTTGCTCGCATAATAGTCGAAGCAAGTCTAAAAATAAATAATCAGCGCATTTAATTTAACTCCCTCTGTCAATTTATGGCGAGGGAGTTATTTTATGTATAAAAATAATCTTTTCAGTTATAATTCTCACAAGTTCAAAAAATTTTCATAAAAAATTAAGTATAGAAGGAGAAATTTTCTATGGTTCAGGGGTCAATGTTGGTTGTAATTCTGATAGTTGCCATTATTTTAATGGTGCTGTTGATTTCCAAAATGAAGTTTCACCCGTTCGTTGCATTGTTCGCTGTTGCTCTTGCTATGGGCTTGGCCGTCGGAATGGCTCCGGCTGACGTCCTCAACACTATATTAAACGGCTTCGGCGGAACTTGTCGCGGCATCGGCATTGTTATTTTGCTCGGAACGATTATAGGCGCAATGCTCGAAAAATCCGGCGCGGCTTTCACTATGGCTGACAGCGTTTTGAAAGTTGTCGGCGAAAAACGTCCTGCCCTCGCTATGAGTTTAATAGGCTGGGTTGTTTCAATTCCTGTCTTTTGCGACTCGGGCTTCGTAATTCTTTCATCATTAAATAAATCTTTAGCTCGTCGCAGCGGCGTTAAACTTTCAGTGATGGCCATAGCTCTTTCAACAGGTCTTTACGCTACTCACACTCTCGTTCCTCCGACGCCCGGCCCTATCGCTGCAGCTAATGAACTCGGCGCAGATTTAGGCATGGTCATAATGTGGGGAATCGGAGTTTCATTAATCTCGATGCTTGCGGGCTATATCTACGCTTTAATCGCAGGGCCCAAACTTCCCGTTCCTTTCGATGATAACACAGAAGCCGGTGAATCTTACGACGAACTCAAAGCTAAATACGGCAAACTTCCGTCAGCTTTCAAATCATTCGCTCCGATTTTAATTCCGTTAATTTTAATCGGTGTTGCTTCATTCGTAGCTTACCCAACAACGCTCGCTAAAATCGGCGGCAAAGAATCGACTCTTTATCTTGTTACGAATTTCTTAGGAAATCCTGTCATCGCGTTATCAATCGGCGTAGTTTTATGCTTCTTCCTTGCTCCTTTCACAGAAGAAGTTACTAACGGCTGGATCGGCTCAGGCGTCAAAGATGGAGCTAACATCATCATGATAACGGCTGCAGGCGGCGGACTCGGTGCTGTAATTTCAGCAAGCGGAGTCGGAACTTACATCGGCGAGGCTCTCTCAAGCTATAACTTTGGAATTTTCCTTCCGTTCATAATCGCAGCGGCTTTGAAGACGGCTCAAGGCTCATCGACGGTTGCAATCGTAACAACGGCGCAGATTATTGCTCCGATGCTTGCGTCTTTGGGACTCGGCGCACCTATGGGAGCAGTTTTAGCTACGCTTGCAATCGGCAGCGGCGCAATGGTCGTTTCACACGCTAATGACTCTTATTTCTGGGTTGTAACGCAGTTCTCCGATATGGATTTGAACACGGCTTATAAAGCTCAGACGGTGGCAACATTAGTTCAGGGCGTTGTGGCTGTGATTGCGATTTACGGAATTTCGCTTTACGTTTTATAGCTCCAATTATTTCAGATAATCAGATAAGCTGTGCGAGTTATGCACGGCTTATTTTTTTATCTCTTAATTTTAGTTTTGCTTCATCCCAAAACTCGTCAAGCTCTTCAAGGCTGTAATCAGAAAGATTTTTATTTTCGTTGCGGGCGCAGTTTTCCATGAACTCGAATCGTTTTTTGAATTTTTCACAGACTCCATTTAATGCAGCATCAGGATCGACACCGAGACGTCTCGCTAAATTCACGGTCATGAATAAAACATCGCCCAACTCATCGGCTAAGTGTTTCGGATCATTTTCTTTTGCGGCCTCTTTAAGTTCATTGATCTCCTCGTCAAGTTTTGCAAATAAAGGCTCAGGACTTCCCTTAGGCCAATCAAAACCTACGTGAGCAGCTTTGCCTTGAATCCTATTAGCTTTTAACAACGGCGGCAGACCATCAGGAACTCCAGCTAAAATTGAAAGGCTCTCATGTTTTTCTTTACGTTCTTCAGCTTTGATTTTTTCCCAATTTTTTAAGACTTCGTCGCTGTCTTTTGCGTCAACGCTGCCGAAAACGTGAGGGTGTCTTCTTATTAATTTATCGCAGATCGCGCGGACGATGTCTTGCATATCAAAATCGCCGCGTTCTTTTGCAAGCTGTGCAACAAAAACAACCTGTAATAATAAATCTCCGGCTTCTTCTTTAATGTCTTGAATATTGCCTTTAGTGATAGCGTCGGCTAATTCATAAGCCTCTTCTGTTATCGGAGTTCTGATAGTTTCAAGAGTCTGTTTTCTGTCCCAAGGGCAGCCGTCAGGAGCTCTTAGTCTTGCGATAATATCTGTAATTTCGTCAAAATAATGTGAGTCGCTCAAAATTTATATCTCCTTAATTTTTATAATTATTTCGTATCCTTCATAATAATATGATTGTTCAATGTCTTTGAAAATAATTTTTCTATCGTTAATCTTATCTGTCAAGTTAGGCTCTATTAAAAAACGAAGTTCCAAGTCATTAATCGGGCTGCGTTCCATAGCTTGCAAATCACGGAAAAACGAATTTTTGATATAGCTCAATAATACGACAAAATGGTGATTTTTTTGCCTCCGTATTCACCAGAACTGGACTTGATAGAGCCAAGGAAACTGTGGCTGATAGACTTTAACCTGAACAGGGAAGGAGGTAAATGGCGATGATGAAACTTCTCGACTTCATAATAAAATCGTCGCATTATGTTGCCCTAGCAGGCGTCAGCTCTCCTTAGTCTGAACAAGGTTTTTATTGTATCACGTAAATAATTAGAAATGAAAAAGAGTTTATAATTAACAAAAAATTTTCAAGTTTTTAAGAAGGAAAAATTTTTCATATGGCAGATTTTGAAAAAGATAAAAAAATTGAATTTTGGTGGACGATAGAATTTAGTATTCCTGCGTCCGTTGCTAATGCGGAAGAAATTTTAAGCACGATCCCGGCACTGACTGAACCTTTAGGCTCGTTTATTTTCACTGAGAACGACAAATTATTTTTACGCGCCGACTACGAAGGAAGTAATGATAATGGCGACGATAAAGAATTAGACGAAATTTTATTCAAAGTTAAACATTATTTAGACAAACCTTTTTTCAATGGCGTTGAAATTTCACGCTGCTATAAAACGAGCAATCAGCCTTGGGAGACGCAGCATTATGACGCTTTCCCTCCGTTAAATGTCGGAAAAGGTCTTGTCGTTATGGCACCGTGGCACGAAAAAGAAAAAATTGATCCTGAGCGTATGCCTATTTATATTTATCCGGCCAGCGCGTTCGGGACAGGTTATCATGAAAGCACACAGATAGCTTTGACTTTGCTTGAGGAAGTCGTGAAATTCGGCGACACTATTTTAGACGTCGGCACAGGGACAGGAATTTTATTTATTGCGGCTCTGAAACTCGGTGCAGGACGTGCAATAGCCCGCGATATTGACCCTGATACTATCGACGAGGCCAAGCGAAATATTAATCTTAACGGCATTAATCCTAAACTTTGCGAAATTTATCAGGCCGATTTATTGAAAGATTTTAATGACCAAGTTAATATTTTAACTGCGAATATTTTATTAAAGCCTAATGTTTCAATGCTTCCTGACGTTCGAGGCGTCTTAAAGCCCAAAGGCTTTGCTATTTTTTCAGGAATGACATCGCTTGAAAGTTCAATGTTTACTTCAGTTTTAGAAGAGTCAAAACTTAAAATAGAAAAAGAATTAAAAATCGGCGACTGGTGGGGCTGCCGTGCCGTAAAATCATGGGGATAAAAAAGCAAGTAGGAAGTAGGAACTAAAAATCTTTAATATGAACAAAAAAATTTTTATTCATGTCTTCGGCTGCCGGACGAGTCTTTGTGAAGGCGAATATATAGCCGGAGCTTTGAAAGCTAAGGGCTGCGAAATCACTGAAGATATTAACAGTGAATATAATGCCGCCGTCATAGTAACTTGTTCGGTAACCAAAGAAGCTGACAGGAAATGCCGCAGTGCTGTCCGTCGCGCTCGTCGTGTCATGGGCGAGGCTGGAGTCTTGGCTGTCTGCGGCTGCTGGGGTCAAAACCTTGACGCAAATGAAGCTGAAAATTTAGGAATAAATATTTTAGCGGGCTCTAAAGGAAAAAATTTAATCCCTGACGCCGTTATAAAAACGCTTGAAGAAAAAAATAAAAATTTTCAGGATTTAAGATTAAATTCGCAAAATATTTTTGAAAATCAAGAGTGGGAAGAACTTGAAATAAATTCGCCGGTTTTACATTCGCGAGCTTTTATGAAAATTCAAGACGGCTGTAATCATTTCTGCACGTACTGTGTAATTCCGTTTTTAAGAGGCCGTCCTATCTCAAGACCAGTAAAAAATATCCTTGATGAGATTAAAAGATTAATTGACGGCGGCATTAAAGAAATTATTTTCACTGGTATTCATTTAGGACTTTACGGTAAAGATTTAGATTTTGATTTAGCTAAATTAATTCGAGAAGTTTCAAAAATTAAAGATTTAAGGCGTTTGCGTTTAGGGTCGCTTGAGCCTTTTTGCCTTGATGACGATTTATTAAACGCTCTTAGTGAATGCGAGGCATTTTGTCATCATTTACATTTACCTTTGCAAAGCGGCAGCAACGAAATTTTAAGTTCAATGCGTCGCGGCTATACAGCTGAAGAATTTATAAAAATTTGTGATAAAGCAAGAGAAAAAATTTCGAGTGAAATTCATATTTCAAGCGATATTTTAGTAGGCTTTCCAGGCGAGAGTGATAAAAATTTTGAGGAAACTTTAGACATCATGAAAAAATCAGGTTTAAGCCGCGTCCATGTATTTCCGTATTCAGAACGTCCAGGAACTATAGCAGCAAATTTATCGGAAAAAATTTCGCACGAAATTAAAATTTCCCGCACAGCTCAAGCTATAGCACTTGGCCGCAAACTTTATGATAATTACGCTAAAAAATTTTTAGGCCGCGAAGTTGAAATTTTGCTCGAAAATAATAATAAAGGTCATACGCGTCATTTTATTGAAGCCGTTGTTAGCGGTGAAAATAACGATAAAAATCAAATTTTGAAAGCGAGGGCTTTAAGATATGTCGGCGGCAAACTTGAATGTTAGTGTCGGAATTGATGTCGGCTCACATACTTCAAAATTAGCAGGCGGCGATAAAGTCATTGCTGCTATGCCGGGTATTGATTTATTGAATTTGCGTGAAGAAGCTGAAATTTATTTTGATGAGCCTATTTTTTCATGTGTTATAGCCGTGCCAAATTCTTTGACAAAAACAGGGTGTGAAAAACTTATTTTTGATGCTCGAAAATCAGGTTTCAAGAATATCGAAATAATCTCTTTTCATGAAGCTATATTAAATAATTTTGAAAATAAAAACGAAAAAATTTTAATTTATGATTTAGGTGCTTCAAAGAGCCAAATAACTTTTTTTAATGAAGAAAAAATTATAGACACTGAAATTATCAACGATATTTGCGGCAATGAATTTGATAAAATTTTTGCTTCATGGCTTTCTGAAAGATTTACATTGAATTTAATTAACAAAAAAGATTTATTGGCTCAAACAGAAAAATTTAAGCGTGAACTTTCATTTAACGAAAAAATATCTTGGCGCGAGGTCGATATTTTTAGAGAAGATTTCGAGAGATTGATTTATTTTTCTATAAAACGAGCCTCTCACACAGTCGAAAGATTTATAAATTGCTATGCTCCTAAAAAATTTATAATGACTGGCGGCTGTGTTGAAATCCCTGTCGTGAAAAAAATTTTTGCTGATTTATTCCATAAAGTCGAATTTAATAAAAATTTAGTCGTCTTAGGGGCGGCTAAAAAAGCAAATTCTTTATCAGGAGCGAAAGAACGCGCCAAGCGTCTTGATAATGTCGCAAAACTTAAAGAAATTCGAGGCGAAATAATTACTCTTGAGGATTTATTAACTCGTAAACAAACGGATAGACTATACGCCCTCTTTAGACAGATTGAAGCTACAGCAACAGGCGTTCCGGCTTTGATAAAAATGCTCGAAAATTTAATTAATGAGATAAAAATTAAAGGCACAGCAAAAAATAACTAAAAAAATTTTAGGATAATTATATAAAAATTGATGATAAAACATAAAAATTAAATTTTTGTAGTAATAAATGTAGTAATAAAATTTATCTTTTCTAGGAAATTTTTTTACGAATTTATTTAATTTTGGATTTTAGCATAAAATAAAAAAATTTGAAGGTAATTTTTTAATGAAATATATTTTTTTTGACATTGATCACACCCTCGTAAGCCACGTAAATTCGCCTCATATTCCTGAACAAACCAGACAAGCCTTAAAATTATTACGTGAAAACGGACATATTACTGCAATAGCTACAGGCCGTGCAGGATTTTTGACTTTCAAAACGGCGCAGGAATTTGAAATTAATAATCTCGTATGTTCCGGCGGTGCAGAAATTTTTATTGATGATAAAGAAATTTATAAAAAATTTTTCCCTGACGAACATTTAGAGAAATTTTTAGCACTATCGAAAAAATTTCCAGAATTAACTGCTGCTGCCGACGATAAATTTATTTACACTGACGAAAGTTCAGGAGCTTTTAGAAAATATTTTAATAATCAAGCCGGTTATGACTGCATAAAATCAATTAAAGAATTAAAACGCGCTATGATGTGTTATATCATGATACCGCCTAAAAATTTGAATGAAAATCACGGAATTTTTTTTAGTCCTCCTGAAGGCGTGAAACTCGAATTAATGAATCAATTCACAGAAGCTCGTGCAGCTAAGACTTCAAAGTGGCGCGGCATTGAAATTTTTATGAAAAATCTTGGCGCGGATATTAACGACGTTATAACATTCGGCGACGGACCTAATGATATAGAGATGTTAGCGAACGCTAAATTAAGCGTAGCTGTTGCGAGTGCTTCTGATAAAGTTAAAAATGTTGCTAAATTTGTTTGCAATGATATTGACGACGGCGGAATTTTACAGGCTTGCAAAGAATTAGGATTAATAACATAATTTTTTTAGTTCCTACTTCCTTGAATTAAAAAAGCCTCCGCAAGAACCGTGTATTGAAAGTTCTGACCCGTCCCTTAAAAGACATTGAAGTCTGTAGCAATCTGCTAAACTGGAATCGAGTGTTGGCTCAGAACGTATTCACTATCACGCGAACCCGCAGGGGCATGTGTAAAATTATATCAGAAAAATTTTAGTATGAAGGAAAAAATAATTTTGAAAAAGAATTTTTTTAAGCATTATTTAATTTTAATTTTTATATTTTTATTTTTTAATATAAATCAAGTTCACGCTGTAACTAAGGCCGAGTTTATAGGCGGCTTATTAAAAGCTCGCGGCCTCGATTGGAGCGAAACTTACGAATTTCAAAATAAAAGTCCTGTAGCTTTCATGTTAAGAACGGGATTAATAACTGACGACGTCAAGGACGTTCAAAAAAACGTAACGCGACGAGAAGCTCTAAGATGGATAATTCAAAGTCTAGGACTTTCATTCGAGGCAGGAATTTTATCGGACTATCCGACGGGCTTTGATGATGACAAAAATTTAACATCGTTTGAGCGCGGGTGTCTTGTCGTGGCGTCAAACATGAACCCTTTAATTTTTACTAAATCTCAAAAATTTAACGGTCAAAATTCTCTAAGCTCAAAAGAATTTCAAATTCTAATGAATAGAGTCAGCGACGCAAGCAGAAATTTAACAATCGATATGATTAGAAATCCTCTTGAAGGCTTACGAGTTTTTATTCACCGTGAAGGAGTTTTAACAGGAATCCCGAACTGGAGATTTTATGCCGACGGAATTAAGACGCGTGAAGCTGCTAATACTTTCAAAAAGTCTCTAAACTCTTCGGGAATTGAAGCCAGCGTCTTCACTTACGAAGGAGCTTTCGGAGTCAGAACGGGCAAGTTAGAGAGTTATCACGAAATAAAAAAATTAATTTCAGTTGCAAAGGCTCGCGGCCTGACTTTTAGAGTTCTTCCTTCATTCTCAAATATTAATACAAATATAGTCCCTAAATTTTGGGTTAGACTTGAGATTGATCCGACTTACTGGAAAATTTCGCCTTTAATCTCGAAAAACAGCACGAAAGATTTATTAACTCTCTCGCAGCTTTCAAAGCAGTACGGCGCAAAGGCTTCGATTAATGCGGGCTTTTTTGCAGCAACGACTCCGGGACGCGGTTATCCTATAGGGGCGTTAAAAATAAACGGCGAATTAATCAACGAGGCTTATGACGGACGAGGCTGTTTAGGCTGGAACTCTGACGATGAAGCAGTCTTTCAAGTTATCGAAAATTCAGAAGAAATTAGCGAATGGTATGACATGGAAAATATTATTCAGGCCGGCCCTTTATTGTTAGATGAAGGTTTTGCTTCGACAGTGCCTGAAGACTTTAATAACTCGTTGACCTCCGTCAGGCATCCTCGTTCAGCCGTCGGAATAAATAAAAACGGCGATTGGGTTTTCGTTGTTGTTGACGGTCGCAACGGCCTTCACTCTTCAGGAGCGACTATCTCAGAACTAACTGAAATTTTACGTTCTCAAGGTGTCATGTATGCTTTGAATTTAGACGGAGGCGGCTCGACGGAGATAATCATAAACGGCAAAATTTATAATTCACCGTCGGACGCTCACGAAAGGAAAATAAGCTATGCACTCGGAGCTTTGCCGCGCGATTAAAAAATTAATTTTCGAGCGAGAGCCTTAATTTAACGCCGGACTTATCTAAAATATTTTTTAATTCGCTGTCAGTCTTCCCTATGATTTTGCCGAGCCTTGTATAAGACCACGAATTAGAGCCGTAAAAAATCACGATTTGATTTTCATTATAAAGAACAATATCGCCTGGAGAAGTCGTTATCTCTCGGTTATTACTTTTGAACGTATGACCGAGACTGCCGACTTGTTCAAAACCGCCGTATTGGCTTGTGTTGATGACGAGGTCTTTATCTCTCAAAAATTTTTTTAGTTCGCGGACACTGTCGTTGTTCTCCCAAGTTACAGACATTAAAACATCGTCAATTCTAAGGCGGATATTTTTCGCTAAAACTTCCTCGTCTGTAAAATCTCCGTCTCCGCCGCCGATGGCCATTCCGCAGCCGTTCGCAGTTAATAAAATAAAAATTAAAGATAATAATAGAGCAAAATTTTTCATAGTTTATTAATCCTTTTCTGAAAATTTTAATAATTATAATATAAAAAAACTAAGTAATAATCACAATGCGCTAAAATCAAAAAATGTTAAAATAATCTAATTATCATGAAAACTTATACCCCTTCTTGCCCATGAGGGGGTAAATTTTATTTTAAGCAAACAAGAAGAGAAAGGAGAGAATATAAATTGTTTGCTCAGCTTGTGAATTATATTCGTGCCGGAGCAAATGCCAGCGGAGGAATTTTGACTGTTGCTTTGATGCTTTTATTCGGTTTCGGATTGACGAGAATAACAAAACTCCTAAAACTTCCAAATGTTACCGCATATATTATTACAGGAATTTTAATCGGACCTTACTGCTTAAATCTTGTTCCTGATTTCGTCGCCGAAAACACAGCTTTTCTTCCGAATATTGCGCTTGCTTTCATAGCGTTCAGCACGGGACAATTTTTCAGATTAAATGCTCTTCGCGGCAACGGCATGAAAGTTTTAATAATAACAGTGCTTGAGGCCTGTGTAGCTTCGATTTTTGTTTTTATAGCGGCTTATTATATTTTGAGAATGGATTTAGCTTTCTCGACGGTCTTAGCGGCTTTGGCATCGGCGACTGCTCCGGCTTCTACAATGATGACGATAAGACAGACAGGAGCTCACGGAGATTTTGTCAATACTTTATTGCAGGTTGTCGCTCTTGATGACGTTGTAGGACTTATAGCTTACAGCATAGCTATATCGATAGCTCTTGCGAGTTCTGTTTCATGAGCTGAAGCTGGCTTTGAGTTAAAAAATATAATTTCGCCGATTTTAATAAACTTAGTGAGCGTTATCATCGGTGCGTTTTGCGGCGTTTTCATGAAAATGCTTTTGCCTCCATACCGTTCGACTGATAACAGATTAATAATTTCAGTTGCGGTTTTATTCGGTTTCTGCGGAATTTGTGAAATGTTAGGAGTTTCGCCGCTGCTTGGCTGTATGTTTATGTCGACGGTTTATATAAATATCACTGACGATGATAAATTATTCAAGCAGTTAAATTATTTCAGTCCGCCGATTTTACTTTTATTTTTCGTTCGTTCCGGCGTATGTTTTGAGCTTGGCTCGTTACTTAACGGCGGCGGAGCGTTATTAACATTAGGTATAGTTTATTTTATCGTAAGAATTTTAGGCAAATACGCGGGAGCTTTTTTAGGCTGCTTAATAACTCATAAAAATAAATTAGTCCGCAATTATTTAGGACTTGCTTTAATACCTCAAGCCGGAGTAGCTATAGGTCTTGCTGAATTAGGAGCGAGAACTTTAGGCGGCACAACAGGTAGCGCGCTTAGAACAGTTATTCTTGCGTCGAGTGTTCTTTATGAATTAATCGGCCCTGCATGTGCGAAATTATCATTAGCTTTGTCGCATTCTTATGATAAAAATCTTAAAGAAGAAGAAAAGCCTCTCACGGCTCAAGAAGAAGATAAACTCATTGTAAATCTTTTAATCGAAAGAATTAGAGAAATTCAGCAGGAATTGCCGGAACATTCACAGCCTTCACAAGCTTCACAAAAAATTCCTGTTGAAATTAATAATAATCGAGTTATGCAAGGAATAATTAACCGTCAGCATATACATTCAAATAAATAAAAAAAATCGCCTGCACTGGACAGGCGTTTATTTATTTCAACATTACTATATACGCCTGCGAGCACGTAGCATGGCGAACGGTTTTAAGCGTTGAGCGACACTCCCTATCGCGTTATACGGCTACGAGCAAATAAAGGTTAAGGAATAAAAATAGTGTGCTCTCTACGACTCCAACTAAA
>JAFVEW010000323.1 GCA_017475805.1 Synergistaceae bacterium
CAAGATGTCAACGCTGATAATCAAATTAGCAGCACTTTAATCGCAAACGCCGAGATAGCCGTGAAAGGTCGCGGAATTATCTCAAGGACTCAGAAAGTCGGACTTGTTACTCAAATTTTGCAGACGGTGTTTTAAGAATTAGGAGTTAAGAATGAAAAAAATTTTTTTAACTTTAATCTTAATTTTTATTGCGACATTTTTTGAATCTGAATCTTTTGCGGCAGTAAATTTGCAGGATATGAATTTTAACCGCACAAACCCTAGAGTCCGAATAAAAGATATAACTGAAGTTGAAGGCGCACGCAGCAACCAATTAACAGGCATCGGTATAGTTACAGGGCTTAACGGCACAGGCGATAATTCAGCTATGGCGACTCAAATGATGCGAAACATGATGAGAAATTTCGGCGTAACTCTTGACGCTCGTTCAGTAAGAACTCGAAATATTGCCGTTGTAGCTTTGACTGCAAATTTGCCGCCTTATGTCAGACCGGGACAAAATATCGATGTCAATGTTAATACTATGGGTAACGCATCAAGCCTTCAGGGAGGAGTTTTAATTCAATCGCCTCTAAAAGCTGCGGACGGAAAAATTTACGCCGTTGCTCAAGGGCCGGTTATAACGGGGTTTAATTCAACGCAGGAAACTCCTGAGCTAAGAACTCGAAATATGAGGGCTCAAAACGTTTTAACAGCCGGCAGGATTCATAACGGTGCGATTGTTGAGCGTGAAGTTCCTAGCGATTATACAGCAGGCGGCCAAGTTGCTTTGTTATTACGCGATCCTGATTTCACGACGGCTCAAAGAATTACGGACGTCATTAATCGCGCTTACGGAGTCGTAGCCTACGCTGTCGACGCAGGGCGCGTTGAAATTAATTTGCCCGGTCAATATGTTCAAGCTCCCGCAGCTTTCTTAGCAAACATGGGAGGACTTGAAATTGAGCCCGACACGTCCGCGAAAGTTGCTATAAACGAACGCAGCGGTACTGTCGTAATGGGAGGCAATGTCAGAATTAGCTCCGTCGGAGTTGCTCACGGCCTTTTAACTGTTGAAGTTGGCGATGATCCTAATATTCAGCCCGAGACTCTTGAAGAAAATCCGACACTTTTAATGCGCCGAAATGATATAAGCGATAATGAAGAAGGCGGAAGTATGTTAGCAATGCCCTCGACAACAACTGTAAGAGATTTAGTTCGTGTCATGAACTCATTAGGCGCAACGCCGCGAGACATTATCGAAATTTTACAGGCTATCGACAGAGCTGGAGCTTTGCACGGACAGCTTGTTACTATGTAAAAAAGCAAGTAGGAATTAGGATTTAGAAAGTAGGAATTTAAGAATGATTAACGGCATAAGTTCATCAAAAATTGTAAAAACGAATATCGATCCGTCTATTCACAAGACTGAAGACGCCTTGAAATTAAAAGAATCTTGCCAGCAATTTGAAAGTATTTTATGGTCAAAACTCTGGAAAGACATGAAACAATCTGCAATGTCTATCAGCGGCGCGGATAAAGAACGGCCTTATAAACAAATGGAAGATTTATCGCTCGAAATGGCCACTGATGACTTAGTAGAAAGTTCAGGCGGTGCAGGACTTTGGAAAATGCTCTATGACAGCATGATAGGCAAATTAGCAGCTGATAAAGACGCAAAAAAACTCCGCGAAGCTAACGAAGAAGCAGCAAGGCTTGATGTAACGGCATGAGAGCATTTCTATTAATTCCGCTTGCGGTTTGTATTTATGAAATTGCAAGTTTGATTTTGCCGCTTAGATTGCCGCTTTGGGGAAGAATTTTAGCTTATTTAATTTTGTTGTCTGGATTGCTCAAAGGCATGTTATATCGCCGGACACCTACAGGATTCGAGATTATCGAACTTCCGTATGGAGTCTCGCTTTTACTTACGCTGGTTTTTAATTTTATAATCATAGCGTTCTTTATTTTGCTTGTGAAAGACGCATTTTTTATTTCATGGAAAATTTTTTCGCGAGTTAAATTTCCGGAATATTACGCTTCATTATTTGCTTTTAGTTTAGCTTTATGCGCGACGCTATACGGAACTTATGAAGGCTTAAAACTCCCGTCGGTTGTGACTCATGAAGTCAGCATAAAAAATTTAGGCAGTGAATTTGAAAATTTTAGAATTGCAATGTTAGTTGATATTCACGCCGATGAATTAACAAATCATGACGCCGTTCAAAAAATCGTAGACAGGACTAACTCATTAAATCCTGATTTAATTTTAATTCCCGGTGATTTTGTTGATGGAACAGTGAAAGCCCGCAGACATGATTTAGAGCCTCTGAAAAATCTCAAAGCAAAATTCGGAGTCTTCGGCGTAACGGGCAACCATGAATATTATTTTGATTTTGAAGGCTGGATCAAAGAAATTCCGGCTTTAGGAGTCAGATTATTAAACAACGAAAAAATTATTTTGACCTCAGGAGACTCGAAATTAATTATTGCTGGACTCCCTGATATTACAGGAGGCTTGGCAGGTCGTGATTTAGAAGAAACATTGAAAGATGTACCAGAAGATTCACCGATAATTTTAATGGATCATCAGCCTCGAAATGCTAGAGAGAATGCGAAATATAAAAATATTGTCTTGCAATTATCCGGCCATACTCACGGCGGTCAAATACCGGTTATGTATCAAATAGTAAAACGCGCCAATAAAGGCTTTGTTCGCGGCTGGTATGATATTGATGGCGGGAGTCCCGCTGGCAATATGAAATTATTTGTAAGTCCCGGAACGTCGCAGTGGAATGGTTTTGCTTGCAGACTTTTTGATCCGTCGGAAATTTCGCTTTTTATTCTTCACGCCTCGATATAGTATAATAAGCCCACTCAATGAAAATAAATCTAGTTTTCCCTATGAAAATAATAAATATAAAGGAGGAACTCTTATGAAAAAATTATTTTCTGTCGTGATGGTTCTCGCGCTTGTCTTTACAGCTTCCGCAGCTATGGCTGATTATCCTGAAAAATCACTCACAGCTATCTGTCCGTGGGGTGCTGGCGGCGGCACTGACTCGTGTTTGCGCGCATTTTGTCAAGCACTTGAAAAACAGCTCGGTCAAACTATTATCGTTGACAATAAAACCGGAGCCGGCGGAGTAACCGGACATGAGGCTATCGCTGATGCAGACCCTGACGGTTATACATTTGGCATGATCACTTTCGAGTTCGTTACTTATAACGCGCTTGATGTTTCAGACTATAAGTCCTATGTGAATTATGACCCTCTTTGCCGTTTGAATGCAGACCCTGCCGGCATCACTGTAAACAAGGCATGGGCTGAGAAAAATGGCATTGCTAACTTGGCAGATTTTATTGCTTATTGCAAAGCTCATCCCGGTGAAGTTCGTATGGGCGGTTCATCTGCAAATTCTGTGTGGCATATCGCCGGCGGTTACTTCATGAACGTTGCAGGAGTCGAGCTTAAAATGGTTACATATCCGGACGGAGCTGCTTCAGCTGTTCAGGCTGCTGCACAGGGCGTTGATATTGAAGGCGTAACTGTTTCTCTTGCTGAAGCTCGTTCCTTCATAGAATCAGGAAATCTTATATGTTTAGGACTTATGGCTGAACAGCGCATTAACAATAAAGTCTTTGGCGACATTCCGACCTGCAAAGAGCAAGGCGTAGATGCTTTCTATTCGACATGGCGCGGACTTGGCCTGCCTAACGGTGTTGATAGTGCTATCAGAACAAAATTAGCAAACGCTTGCGAAGCCGCTGTCAAAGACCCTGATTTTATTCAATATATGTCAAACGCTGGGCTTGGCATTGCTTATATGAACGGTGCTGATTTCAAAACCTTCCTTGAGCAACAGGAAGAAAAAGACGTTCCGGCCGCTATGAAAGCCGCAGGAATAGAAATCTAAATATTTAATATTGAATTTTGAGGTGGGCGAGCGTGTCTTGCCCATTTTTTATATTGAAAAAAGGAAGTGAATTTTCTTGAAAAAAACGCAAACGAAGGCCTTTGCAAGTTTAATAAGCTCTATAATTCTGCTTATTTTTGAAGTGTGGGCTTATCTGGAAACTACGGGATTCAAAATTCATAAACGTGCATTCGTTCAGCCTGCAACCTTTCCGCAGATAATGATTTGCGGCATGTTCATTTTCACGGTGATATTATTCGTGCAATCTTTTCTGAAAGTAACTCGCGGAATGAAAGAAGCCGACCCCGAAAACGAGCCTGCTGCAAGTATCAATCCTTTTACAAATCGCGGAGTAGCTGCCGCGTTATTCGTTATTATTCTTTGTATTTTATATACATGGCTTTTTAATAATCTGGGTTACGTGCTTGTTTCTGCTTGTATCAGCATTATTATAATGTGGCTCATCGGTAAGCGCGATCTAAAAATCATTATTCCAGTGTCGATATTAGTTCCGTTAATAATGTGGTTTATTTTTTACAAATTGCTTACGGTGAATATCCCTATGGGTATGCTTCAGCCTCTTCGCGATATGGTAGATAAATTCTAAGGAGTTATTGAAAATGGATTGGAATTTACTATTTGAAAGTTACATAAATGTTTTTTCAAGCGTTCAAGTTATTTTAATGACTTTTTTAGGAGCATTAGGCGGAATTCTTTTAGGTGCAGTTCCCGGCATGACTGCTACTATGGGAGTGGCGTTGCTTATTCCTTTTTCGTTCGGCATGGATTTAATTCCGTCAATAGGCTTGCTTTTGGGTATTTATTGCGGCGGTATGTACGGCGGTTCTATTTCAGCTATTCTTATTCATGCGCCGGGAACTCCGAGTGCAGCAGCGACACTATTAGACGGCTATCCTATGTGTAAAAAAGGACAGGCGGGAAGAGCTTTATCTATAGCGATGTTTTCCTCGTTCTGCGGCGGTGTCTTAGGAGCTTTAATCATGACATTCCTTTCGCCGATAGTTGCAAAGATGGCTATGAAGTTCACCAGTGCTGAAATGCTGATGTTAGCTTTCTTTGGACTTTCCGTTATCGTCTCTATATCCGGCAAGTCTATTGCAAAAGGATTGATCTCAGCTTTTTTCGGCCTTTTGCTCGCTACAGTTGGCCAAGACCCTACATATGGAGCAAAAAGATTTATTTTTGGCTTCAGACCGCTTTTATCAGGCTTTTCATTTATTCCGACTTTAATCGGCTTATTTGCTATTGCTGAAGTCATTGCAGGTGTCGAGAGAATTATTAACGGCGAAGAGACGCAGCAAAAATCTGAAGAAAAAATCACAAACGTTCTCCCTGACTTCAAAACGATTAAACAAATATGGGCAAATATTATCTCAGGCGGCATTATCGGAACTTTAATCGGAGCTATTCCCGGAGCAGGCGGTGATATTGCAGTATTTGTTTCTTACGGCTTCAACAAGAGTGCTTCTCGTCATCCTGAACTATGGGGAACAGGTATTCCTAACGGTGTAGCTGCAACAGAGTCAGCTAATAACGGCTGCTCGGGCGGTGCTATGATCCCGCTGCTTTCATTAGGAGTTCCCGGCGATGCCGTTACAGCCGTTTTATTAGGAGCTTTCATAATGAAGGGTATTCAGCCCGGCCCTATGATGTACGTTAATGAGCTTCCGACGGTTTACCGTGTTTTTGCGGCTCTAATGCTTGCGAATTTAGCAATGCTCGTAGTCGGCTGCGCTGGAGTTAGATTTTTTGCAAAGATTGTTTCAGTTGAGAAAAAAATGCTTTATCCTATTATTCTTGTTGTTTCTCTTCTTGGAGCGTTTTCTATTAATAAGAGCGTCTTTGACGTAGGCGTGTGTGTTCTCTTCGGCGTCGTCGGTTATCTTATGAATAAATTTGAGTTCCCGTTATCTCCTATTTTGCTTGCTTTAATTTTAGGCCCGATGTGTGAACAGAATTTTGTTCGCTTTGTTGACGTTAATAACGGTAACTTCTGGGAAATTTTACATCGTCCGATCGCCATGGGCTTCTTTTTAATATCGGTTGTTACGATTCTTTTCTCGATTTACAATCAAAATAAGATTAATAAGCGAGAAGCTGAAAACAGAAAGAAACAAGCCGCGAATTAAAAAAAATTAAGTGAATATAAAATAACTAAGACAGACGCGATTATACATGCCTGTCTTTTTTTGTAAAATTCATGTAAAATTATAAACAATTATTAATCCCAATAAAATTTTAATTTTCAGGAAGGAGAAATTACTTCATGGATTACGCTATAGGTGTAATTTTGCTTCTAACATTCTTCGCGCTCGCATGGTACTGCATCAAGGGTTTCAACCTTATGATAGGCTTCTTAGTCATAACGATTTTATGGACTGTTTTGCCTTTAGCCGGAACTCTTTTTGTCTCTAAGGAATTTCTTGCTGCTAACCCTATATTGCTGTTCGGCGAAGGTACAGGCAGAACGCTTGTTCAAATCCTTAACAGTATTTATCAAGCTGCCCCCGAAGGCTGGGGAACGACGCTCGTAAACGTCTGCTGGGGTGCTTGGTTCGGACGTGTTTTGATGGATACGGGTATAGCTTCAACTCTTATCCGTAAGACAGTTGAGCTTGGCGGCGACAAACCTGCAGTAACGATTTCATTGCTCAATATCGTAACGGCCTTAATCTTTACGTCAATGACAGGAGCAGGCCCCGTTATCGCTATCGGCGTTATAGTTCTTCCTATTTTAATGTCTCTCGGAGTTCCGAAGGCTATTGCTATGTTCTCGTTCATGGGAGCAGTAGCGGCAGGTATATATCTGAATCCCGTAAATTTTGCTCAGTATCGCGCATTTTTCATCAAGCCGTCAGAAATGCCCGATTTCACATTAGGCTGGTACGCCGCACATTGGGGCTATGCTGCTTTAGCAATTATGCTCGTCGTTACGACATTGCTCGCTTTATTCTATCTTGGACGTTCAAAATCTCACCGTCAGTGGGCTGCTCAGACAAGAACACCTCAGGCTTCACAGAAAGACGCACCGATTTATACTCTTATTCTCCCGATAGTCCCTGTTATTTTGAATATCGCGTTTAATTTTTCAGTTATCGGCGGTTTCGTAATCGCGGGATTTGCGGCGTTATTCCTTTGCGGAAGAATGTCAGGAACTTTCAGAGAAAATTGCCAGCTCGTCAATAAACTTTACTATGACGGAGTTGTCGACACTGCACCGCTCGTCGGCTTCCTGCTTACTCTCCCGATGTTCAATGCTGTAGCAGTCTATGCTTCTCCATATTTCAATGTCGTAATCGGCGGAATTATGCCTAAGTCGGAGCTTGTTGTCTGCGCTGTCTTTGCCGGACTTTTATTCATGGGATTATTCAGAGGCCCTATGACATTAGTCGGCTGCGGTGCCGCAACACTCGGAGTTTTGTCAAACGTTTCAAAA
This sequence comes from Synergistaceae bacterium, assembly GCA_017475805.1. The sequence continues at coordinate 7,354 of JAFVEW010000323.1, forward strand.
TTCTCCGTGCCGTTCCTTTATGGAGTTTTTGCTATTCCGACAATCACTGTAAATATCGGTTCTTGTATCACTCAGTCATGGGTAGCTTGGGGACTTGCTTATACGAAAGTTGAGTCGCGAGACTTCCTGAAACTTTCAATTCCGAATGCTTATGCTACAGGAATTTTACAGTACGCTGCAGTCTATTTCTTACTCGCCGGACTTGGCAGTGCATGGATGATAGGCTAAATTTTAATTAAAAATTAGGAGTGAGAGATTAGGAATGAAAATATTTCTTTTTCTCACTCCTAAACTTTATAAAGGGAGAAAAAATAAAAATGTCAGAAAATGAACGCCGCTCAGTTCGTATGGGAATAGACGTAGGAGGAACTTATACCAAATGCGTCGCAATGGATAACTTGACCCACGAAATAATAGGCAAGAACGAAGTCAAAACTACTCACGATGATAAAGACGGAGTTGCGGCAGGAGTCGTCCAATCATTCCGTAACTGCATGGCCGAGAATAATATAAAGCCTGAAGATGTCGTATTTGTCGCTCACTCAACAACGCAGGCAACTAACGCATTTATAGAAGGCGATGTCGCCAATGTAGGAGTATTTGGAGTCGCAGGTGGCTGGTTTGAAAGTTTATTAGCAAAGAGGCAGCTTGCGTTACAAAATATCGTACTCGATCCGAAGACTCAAAAGGTTATCAAAGTCTTCAACGCTTTCGCCCGCAAAAAAGAATTAACATCTGAGCTTGTAAATTCAACAGTAGACGAACTCATCAATAAGGGAGCGCAGGTTATAGTCGCGTCAATGGCATTCGGAGTCGACAGCATGGACGAAGAAAAAATGATTTATGATGCTGCCGCCGCCAAGAATTTACCTGCTACGATGGCTTCAGATATAACGAAACTTTACGGACTTACGCGACGGACAAGAACAGCCGCTATTAACGCTTCGATTTTACCTAAAATGATTGCGACTGCTAACGCTACAGAAAGTTCTGTTAAAAAAGCCGGCGTTACTGTTCCGTTAATGATAATGCGCGGCGACGGCGGAGTTATGGAAATTTCAGAAATGAGAAAGCGTCCTATACTCACGGCCTTATCAGGTCCTGCTGCTTCTGTCATGGGATCGTTAATGTATCTTAGAGCATCGAACGCTATATATTTTGAAGTCGGCGGAACGACAACGAATATCGGCGTAATTAAAAACGGAAGACCCGGCGTTGATTACGCTCAGATCGGCGGCCATGATACATATATCAGCTCGCTTGATGTCAGGATTTTGGGCTGTGCTGGCGGCTCAATGGTTCGCATTAATGACAAAGAAGTTGTAGATGTCGGCCCTCGAAGCGCACATATTGCCGGCTGTGAATATGCCTGCTTCACTCCTGAGGAAGAAATCCAAGACCCTCAAATCGAGCTTATAAGCCCTAAGCCCGGAGACACGAATGATTATGTTGTCATTCGTTTGAAGAGCGGCAAGAAAATTTGTTTTACTAACA
>JAFVEW010000324.1 GCA_017475805.1 Synergistaceae bacterium
AGTTCAAGCGTCTAAAAAATGGACAATGCCACTACGAGACTGGAAAAAAGCCTTGAATTACTTCTACGTGAAATTTATGGATCGCTTCTCTCTCGTAGCGTAAGAGAAACTTCTTACACAGTTTGCTTGACAGACTCTAATCTGATTGTGTTACCAATTAATTTGAAACGAGTATTTTTCCCCGAATCATTCCCATCCAGCAATGATAGTAGAATGTGCCGCTTCTTGTTGGCGTAAATTCGATTATGTTTTCTCCTGTCTTGAATGTATGTTCAATTCCGTATTCCGGAATCATGAATTTATAATTACAGCCGTTAATGCTTCCTTTGGGAGCGTTGATTGTCCATTCTACTGGTGTTCCTGCTTTGACTTCAATGTCAGGATAGCGTCCTGATGATAATGTGCTGTTGACTTTCTGCAAACCGGCGTTAATTTTTACTTCTTGGGAATTTGATGCTTTTTCTTGGAATATGCCGCTTAAATTTATTCCCTGTGAAATCATGAGTAATCCCATGACTGTTACTAATACGGCTCCCGATGTCATGATGAAGTTTGAAAATTTTTTTCCAAGTGCTGAGATGATTGAGCTTAGTCCGAGCATAAGTGGCAGAGTTCCGAGAGCGAACATTAACATCGATAAAGCTCCTGTTAAGGGATTGCACGAAGTGAACGCTATCAGCCACATGGCTTGTAACGGTCCGCACGGCATAAGGCCGTTGAGAAGTCCTATGAATAAAGGCGATTTTTTGTTCATTCTCGTTAGGAAAATTTTATCGGATAAGAATTTTGGAAGCCTGATGGAAAATTTGCGGAGGAAGTGGAAAAGGTTTAACATTTTTGCGCCCATGATTGTCATGAAAATTCCTGCCGTAATTTTTAACGCTGACTGTAAAAAAATCGAGATTTCAAATTTTCCTGTGCCGTTTGCGAAAAATCCTGCTGAGCCTAAAATTCCTCCGATGATTGTGTAAGACAGAACCCGTCCTGCGTTGTAAATTATTGATGGATAAAAACTTTTGATATTTGAAAGTGATTGCGAAAGATTTATTCCTCCGCACATGGCTACGCAATGCACTGATGTTATCAGTCCGATTATGAATAACATTCCGTAGCTCATTTTTGAATCGGCAAGCTGTCCGGGCACGAGGAAATTTAATATTCCGCTTGAACTCAGAATGTTATAAATCGCAATAATAGTTAACAGGACGCTTATATTTCGGATTATTTTTGTTTTGTTGTCGGAAATTTCGTATCCTAAACTGTTTATTATTTCGTTGATTTGCTCGTATGATATTTTTTTGTTATCAAAAATAATTTCAGCATAGCTTTCTTTGTAACTTACGTCAGCTTTAATAATTCCGTGTGCTTGTTGCAGGGCCTTTGTGATTCTTTTCTGGCAGTTTGTGCAGGTCATTCCGCTTATATCGATATGAATTTTCTTATGCAAATTTTTTTCTCCTTGTTTGTGAAAAAAAAAGCTAATAAAACTGTAATGGTTGCAGCTTTATTAGCTTGGGGTTTAATATCTTATGTTTGTCATTATTGACGACAATAAGTTGTTTTCTTGTTTATTGTGGATATTGAAGAAATTTAATCGCAGGGCGTTAGTTACGACACAGAAACTTGACAGGCTCATTGCCGCTGCCCCGAAAGTCGGGTTAAGTTGCCAGCCCAAAACAGGAACGAATAATCCGGCAGCGAGCGGAATTCCGATGACGTTGTAGAAGAAAGCCCAAAATAAATTCTGGTGAATGTTCCTCAAAGTGGCGCGGCTTAAACGGATTGCGGCAGGAACATCGAGCAGGTTATTTTTCATTAGGACTACATCAGCAGCATCAATGGCTATGTCAGTTCCTGCTCCTATTGCTATTCCTATGTCAGCGCGCGTTAAAGCAGGAGCGTCGTTAATTCCGTCGCCTACCATTGCTGTTTTGCCTTCGTTTTTGAGGTTGCGGATTACGCTTTCTTTGCCGTCCGGTAAAACTCCTGCTATAACTTCTTTGATTTCCGACTGTGAGGCTATTGCGTCTGCTGTCTGTTTGTTGTCGCCTGTCAGCATTATCACTCGGATATTCATTTCTTGAAGTTCTTTCACTGCTTGGACGCTTTCGGGTTTTATTACGTCAGCTACGGCGATAATTCCTGCTAATTTGTCATCGCTTGCGAACAGTAACGGCGTTTTGCCCTCTCCGGCTAATTTTTCTGCTTTGTGGATTGCTTTATCGGGGACAGAAATTTTTGAGCTTATGAATTTCAGGCTTCCGCCGGTTAAATTTTTGCCGTTCAAATTTGCGGTTAGTCCGTTTCCTGCGAGGGCTTGAAAGTCAGAGGCTTCTGTTAAATTGACATTCATTGCTTCTGCCTTGCTGACGATGGCTTTTGCTAACGGGTGTTCGCTTTTCTTTTCGAGGGAGTACGCAAGCTCTAATAGTTCTGATTCGCTGAAATTTTCAGCCGGAATAATGTCCGTAACTTTCGGTTCGCCTGCCGTAACCGTTCCTGTCTTGTCGAGGGCGGCAATTTTAATTTTTCCTGTTTCTTCGAGCGAAACGGCGTTCTTAAATAAAATTCCGTTCTTTGCGCCTATGCCGTTGCCTACCATTATCGCTACGGGCGTGGCAAGACCGAGCGCGCAGGGGCAGCTTATGACAAGGACTGCAATTCCGTAATATAACGCCTGACCGAAATTTTTTCCTGCTAAGAGCCATGCAATAACAGTTACTAACGCGATGACGATTACGGCAGGGACAAAAATTCCGCATACTTTATCGGCTATCTTAGCTATTGGGGCTTTTGTTGTAGCGGCGTCGCTCACCATTTTGATTATCTGTGAAAGCGTCGTGTCTTCTCCTACCCGTACAGCCTCGCACTTGATGAAGCCTGACTGGTTTATGGTAGCTGCCGAAACCGTATCGCCCTGAACTTTATCGACAGGAATGCTCTCGCCCGTTAAAGCTGATTCGTTCACCGCGCTTGAACCTTCGATTATTATTCCGTCAACGGGGATATTCTCGCCGGGACGCACTACAAAAATGTCGCCTTTCCTGAGATTTTCGACGGGAATAATTTTTTCAGTGCCGTTTTCAATGACCGTTGCTGTTTTTGGGGAGAGTTTCATCAAGCCTTTTAATGCGTCTGTCGTTTTTCCTTTTGAACGTGCTTCGAGCATTTTTCCAACCGTTATCAGCGTCAAGATCATTGCGGCGGTTTCAAAATAAAATTCGTGCATGTAACCTATTACCGCTTTTGAATCTCCTGCTAATTGAGCCTGCGTCATTGCGAGCAGAGCCCAAGTGCTGTAACTGAACGAAGCCGCTGAACCGAGAGCTACGAGCGTGTCCATGTTAGGAGCAGCGTGCAATAAATTTCTGAAACCGTTTATGAAGAATTTTTGATTGATTACCATGATTATCGTGGTTAAAAGAAGCTGTATTATGCCCATCATGACGTGGTTGTCTTTCATGAATTCAGGAAGAGGCCAGCCCCACATCATGTGTCCCATTGACATATAGAGAAGAATTATTAGAAATCCTGCGGAGTAAATTAAACGCTTCTTCAAAATCGGAGTGTCATGGTCTTCAAGCAGTTCTTCGTCCTGAGTCAAGGGCTTTGATTCTTTTGTTGATTCTTTGACTTTTGCGCCATAACCTGCTTTGACAACGGCCGCGATTATTTCGGAATCCGAAGCTGAACCCTCAACATTCATTGAATTGGTCAGGAGGCTGACGGCACATGAATCAATGCCGGATAATTTTTTTACGACTCTTTCAACTCTCGCACTGCAAGCCGAGCAGGTCATTCCCGTAATAATAAACTGTCTCATTTTTTAATATTCAACTTTCCAGCTTGCGAATATGTCTTTTGCTTTTTTAAGCAGACTGTTCGGGATAATGACGTTGTTATCAGTTATCGTTCTTTCATTTTCGAGAATCGGATAAGGGTTGCAGCCTCCTGCGCTTACTCCGACTCTGTCCATTGAAAAACGGTTACCGCAGTTTTGACAGACAAGCTGGTTTCCTGACTGTTTATAATATGCAAGCTCAGAACCGTTGCAGACTTGGCAGGTGTTAAAGGCTGTGCGTATTTCTCCTTTGCTGTCTCGAACGGCGATGACTTCCATTTTTGTACCGTCAACTTCAACAGGGATGAATGAAGCGTTTTGAGTTATAGATTCAGCAGGAATTGTTAAATTATTAGGTTCGTCGGCGTATGAAGTTGCAATACATAAAATTAACGAGGCAAGAATAAGGACTCTTAAACAATTTTTTGTAAACACACAAAAACCTCCACAAAAAAAATTTATTGACTTAGTTGGTAAAATAATGCTCCCAAAAAAGTCCAAACTAACAGGCACATTAACGCCTCAAATGAAAGTGATATGTCCGGAATAAATGGCAGTGGTACAAGAAGAATAACCGCAAAAATTACAGAAAAAATAAATCCAAGTGTGCCAAATATAGCAATATCATTTTTGTGTTCTCTTATGGCGTATACTCTTGAAGCTAAAGATGTGTAGCCAAAACCTATCGCGCCTCCTATTGAGGACATGTCAACTGCCCATCCTAAAAGATTTCGCCCTGCAAGTGGAATTATTATTGAGATTATCATGCAAAATAAATTAGCGTTCATAGGAGCATGATATTTATTGAGCTTCCCGAACCATTCAGGAAGCATTTTTTCACGGGATAGTGAATATAATAATCGGCTTGTTGCAGTGTAAAATCCTAAAATCCCTGTGAGCATTGCACATAAAGCAGACACTCCTACAACAAATAATCCTGATTTTCCCATAATTTTGTAAGCTGCGAAAATCAAAGGCGTTGACATAAGTCCATGAATATTAGGAATATCATCAATATATTCAACCCAATTAGCATATAATTCAGGAACGTATGAAGTTGCTATAAAAGTTAGTGATATATATACAAAACAGCCGCATATTATGCAAATGTCCATTAAAGTTTTGACTTTGCTTAAATTGAATTTTGATTCTTCAGACAACTGAGGGATTGTGTCAAAACCTACAAATGCCCATGGAGCTATTGCACTTATGGAGAGTATTTGAAAAATGTGCTGATATAACTTATTTTCGTTTTCAAATCTGACAGGATAAAGCATCGGTGATAAATTTATAGCGTCAGTTGAAGGGCTGAAGAGAGCGGCAAAAGTTAATATAAGTACTCCTGAAAGCAACAATATAACAAGAAGTGTTTGTATATTACCCGTGATTTTTATATTGAGTGTGTTTATAATAGCGAATATTACTATCGCGCTGAGAGCTATAAGAAGTTCTCCAAGATAAATATCATCGCCAGCTATGTTATATAAAAATTTGCCTTGAAAGGTGTTGCCGAATAATACTCGAAATAATACGGCTATAGCATTTGCGTTTACCGGAACAAGACACAAGTAACTCATTCCGAGAAACCACGCGCAAAGAAAGCCGTGTTTTTTTCCAAAAGTCATCTCAGCGAAAACAAACTCACCGCCAGCTACGGGGAAAATTTTTATCATGTGTCCGTAACTATAAGATATTATCAGCATTACAAAAGCTCCGAGCTGCATGGCGATTAATGTTCCAAGAGGGCCGGCGCGTTTCAAAAATACTGTTCCGGGCATCATGAAAGCTCCAAAACCTATTACACAGCCGAATGCCATAGCCCAGACGTTAAACGGCGTTAATTTTCTGTCTAACTTTTGCTTTGAATCATTCATCGGCTTTTTTTACAAATAAGCTGTATGTTCCGTCATCGTTTTTAATGAGTTTTAGTATTTGATGACCTTCATCTTTAATACTTCTTGGAACGTTTTGGACAGGCTCGCCGTCATTCATACGGACGAGAAGAATTTGTCCTGTTTCTAATTCTTCAAGAGCTACTTTAGTTTTTACGAATGTTACGGGACAAACAACGTCAGTGATGTCGACTTCATCATCAAACTCGAGTTCTTTATCAGCCATTGTAAGCCTCCATGATTTTTTCCCTTAATGCTTCTTCGCCGACTCTGTCAATCGTGAATTTGAAACGTTCGCCGCTTTTTGCGTTTTCCTTGAAGAATTTTATTGCGGCATCGCAGACTCTTAACACTGTTTCACGGTCCGTAATGAACGGAACTAACGGTGTGCCTTTGTTGATTGTGTTTCCGAAAAGCCCGCCGAAATATATAAAATATCCTCCTTTTTTTTCATAGGCGTCGGCTGGACATGTAAAAGCACAACGGCCGCAGTTGTTGCACTTATCATAGTCGATGTTGATTTTGCCGTCAGAAATTTTTATCGCGTTATTCCTGCAAGTTTTTTCGCAGACTCCACATGAGATACATTTTTCTTCAGGCCATTTTACGGCAATGCCGCCTTTAATGCCTAAATCGTTTTCTTCTGCTTTGAGGCAGTTGTTTTGACAGCCGGTAACGCCTAACTTAAATTTATGCGGAAGTTCGCGCCCGAAATATCGTGAGCTTAATTCCTGAGCCATTGCTTCAGTATCAATGCAGGCATTAGGGCAAACCTTATTGCCTTGACAAGCTGTTACTGTTCTTACTCGAGGACCGCAGACTCCGGGAGCGATTCCGCCTTCAGCAAGAGTCGCTTTTACTTCTTCAATGTCTTTTATGTTTATGAAAGGAATTTCTATTCCTTGACGTGATGTTAAGTGAATATAACCTTTTCCATAAGTGTCAGCAACTTTCATAACTGCATTGAGTTGCTCTGAAGTTACTTGACCGCCAACAACGCCGAGCCTTAGCGAGAAAAAACCTTTTTGTTTTTGACGCATGAAGCCTCCTTTTTTCAAAGTTGCGTAATCTATTGCTGCCATAAAAATTCACTCTCCTGTAAAAAATATTTCTTCGTGCGAACTTTCTCCATTTTCAACATGAAAGGAATTAAGCACGGGTTCGTTTTGATTCATGAGCGAAAGGATTAAATAGCTTAAATTTTTATCGAATGCCAGCCGTATGTCTTCAGCTGATGGCCTAGATGGAGATTCAGGGTGTGAATGCCAGTTACCCAATAATTTAAGCCCGTTGGCTCGAATGTCTTTCACAGCTGTGAGCTGTTCTTTTGGGGACAGTGAAAAATGTTCAGGCGACTTGTCAATGTTCGTGAGCATGTAAACTTTTTTTACAGTTCGCACGTCTTCATTTTCAAGCCCTGCTATAAGTCCGCATGCTTCATTGGGCAGTTCTTTTTTTGCGTGTTCGATTATTGAAGCGTAAATTTTTTTGCTGATTTTAACTTTTTTCATTTTAGAGCCTCATAAATCGCAAGCCGGCTGCTCGTAGTCAATTAATTCTGTGATTGTAGGGTTATCGCCGCATACTGCGCAATTATGATTCCTTTTTGAAATTTTGATTTTGCGGAAATTCATTTCGAGCGCGTCAAAAGTTAAGAGGCTTCCCGTTAATAATTTTCCCGCTCCCGTTATAAATTTAATTGCTTCAAGAGCTTGAAGACAGCCTATAACTCCAGCCATAGCACCTATAACTCCGGCTTGTCTGCAAGTTGGTATGGCATCCTTCGGCGGCATTTCCTTAAACACGCACCTGTAACACGGACTTTCACCAGGAATGACTGTCATTAGTTGACCTTGAAATCTGATAATGCCGGCATGTGAATAAGGTTTCTTTGAGATTACACAGGCATCATTGATTAAAAATTTCGCAGGAAAATTGTCAGTGCCGTCAATAATGAAGTCGTAATCTTTTATCAGGTCGAGAGCGTTTTTACTGTTGACAAATTCATGATAAACAATAACTTTAACATCAGGATTGACATTTTCCATTGATTCTTTTGCAGAGTCAGCTTTGAATTTTCCGACATCGTTTGTAGTATGAATAATTTGTCGTTGTAAATTCGATAAGTCAACTTTATCAGCGTCAGCAATGCCGATCGTTCCGACTCCCGCCGCTGCTAAATACAAAGCCGCCGGTGAGCCAAGTCCTCCAGCTCCGATGATAAGAACTTTCGCGTTCATTAATTTTTTTTGGCCTTTAACGCCGATTTCTTTCAAAATTATGTTCCGCGAATAACGTTCAAGCTGTTCATTTGAAAATGGCATCTTTTATTTTCTCTCCTCTCCGCCGCCCATGAAATAGAGAAACTCAACAACATCTCCGTCATTTAGTTTCTTAGAGCTAAAATCTTCTTTCTGCAAAAATTCTTCATTGACCGAAACTGTTACATATTCCGGTGTTTCAATGTTTTCTTCCGCAATAAGTTCTGAAATTGTCAACTCTGCCGGAAATTCTTTTTTCTCGCCTGCAACGATGATATTCATTTTTAATTTCTCCTTAAAATATTTTTTTCAAAGCGTCAGTGAAATCTTCAATCAAGTCTTTTGAGTCTTCTATGCCGACGCTAACTCTTATAGTGTCATCGAAAACTCCTGCCGCTTCACATTGTTCTTGTGTGTTATCTCTGTGAATTGTTGAAGCCGGGTGTATAATGAGTGTACGAGTGTCGCCGATGCTTGTAGCTTTGACGGCGTATTTCAGCGCGTTAATAAGTTTATAAGCCCGTTCTTTTGAGTTTGCCCGAAATGTTAAAATTCCTCCTCCCATTCCGCCCAGTTGGCTGGACGCTAATTTTTTGTTATCATTTAATAGTGGATAATTAACATTAAGGTAAGAAAATTCATTTAATGCTTCAGCAAGAGCCTTAGCGTTTTCACAAATTCTTTCCATGCGAAGCCCAAGTGTTTCAAGTCCAATGACGTTTAAGAAAGCTGATAACGGAGCCATACAGCAGCCAATATTTTCAAGGGTCTCGTTTTTTAATTTTATTGTATAAGCTAACTTCCCAAATTTTTTATAATTTTCAAGAGCGATGAATTTTTCAAAATCAAATTCAAATTTTGCACCGTCAATTACAACTCCGCCGAGAGCATCGCCACTACCGTTAATATATTTTGTAGTCGAATGAATGACTATATCAGCACCAAGCGCAATAGGATTAACGAGGTACGGTGTTACGGTCGTAGCGTCAACAATCAAGGGAATATTATTTTTATGTGCAAGCTCTGAAATTTTTTTTATGTCCATAATTTCGAGCCCGGGATTGCTCAAAACTTCACCGAAAATTGCGCGGGTATTCCCATTAATTAACGGCTCTATATTGTCGGGCGTCATGCGATTAACATATCTCGGCGTTATTCCGAACTTCCTGAAATTTTCAAAAAGCTCGAGGCTTCCGCCGTATAATTTTGACGAAGCTATAAATTCATCGCCGCATGACAAAAAATTTAATATTGCAATCGTAATCGCCGACATTCCCGAAGAACACGCGGTCGCGGAGTATCCGCCCTCAATTTCATTAATCCGACGCTCGAATGCTGAAACGGTAGGATTAGCAATCCGGCTGTACGAATATCCGGGGGATTTATTGGCGAAAACTTTTTCAAGTTCTTCTGCTGTGTCATAACGAAAAGCGTTGACCTGCGCTATTTCAGGGAGCGTTGAACCCGAAGAATATTTTTTGACTGCTTGCCCGTGTAAAAGTTTCGTGTTAAATTTCATGATTTCAAATTGCGTCGGCAAAATAACAGATGTTTTGGCTACACTTGTTATCAGTGCTCAATCTTTCAGGCAAAATGTTTTCATTAGGATCATCAAAAAATTCCAAAGCATTTTTATATTCAGCCTTAGATTTTTTCCCAGACAAAATCCTAATTAAATTGCTATTTTGAAAAAGCAGGACTTGCGGCACTCCATTTAAGCCGAAACGCGAAAATAAGTTTCTCTCTTTCAAAGCGTCAACTTTTGCAAAAGTCCAGCTGTTAAAATTTTCGAGTCCTTCAAGCTCTATTGAAACATCATGACAAGCACTGCAACCTTCTTTATGAAAAAAAATTACGGCTCGTTCTTCGTCATCATAAATAAGTTCGTCAAATTCCTCTTCAGTTAGATTTTTGTTCATTTTTCTGTCTCCTCTAAAATTTGATATATAGGCGCACCTTCGCATTCATGAGGCACACGGAGTCCAAGCAAAACAGAAATCGTAGGAGCTAAATCAACCTGACGGATTATTCTTTCGGTCCTAAATTTTTTCAAAATTCCTTCCCCTGATGCAATGAACACAGGCGTTACAGAAGTCCCGAAATATCCACGTGCAGTAGTGAGGCCGTCTCCGTGAAGCCTGTTATAGCCTTCTTCAATCGTAAAGAAAATATCTCCGCATTCTTTGCCGCCGAGCCCTAAAATTCTGCTGTCGCGGTTCCGTAAAGCCAGCCCGATGACTCTTTTGCCCGTGTTTTTGTCGCGGTAGTTATAAAGGTCAGAAATAATTTTTTCTTCGAGTTCATATTTTTCTTCGGGATCAACGATTCCGTGAGCGTCGCGTCCCTTGAGATTTACATAAATATAATTGCTGCGTATTTGAACGGCTTTCGTGTTTTCCCAATCTACTTCATCAATTTCTTTTCCGTTTTCGTCCTTTTTAAGAACCGTATAACCGAGCTCTTTCATTACTCCGAGATTGAGTCCGCCGTATTCTCCTATGTCAGGAGGAATATTTTCGCCGACAACAAGACCGTGGTCTGAAACAATAAAAACGCTCCAGCCTTCATCGAGATATTTCAAAAATTCTCCTAAATAATTGTCAGTCTGAATATAAATCTGCTCGATAAAATCCTGATAAATTTTTTCGTTTATTTTTTTCCATTCAGGCAGATTTTTGGCGAGATGCCAAAACTGATGTCCGGCACAATCAACATTATGAAGATGCGTAAAGACTGCTTCATATCCGTTAGCGTCAATTAAATATTTAATACTTTCAGCTTGCCATTTATTGTAAATTTCCCATGACGGAATGAAAATTTCTCTTACGAGTAAGTCATCTTCGCCTCCAATTAAACTTACAGGTGGCGGAAATCCAACAGAGTCTTTTACTTGAGCCAAAAGATAGGACGGACTCCACAGCGTATTATTAGATACGTCAAGAGCGTTGCTTATCCATAATTTTAGACTTGAACCATCTGGAGAAAGTTCAATTAATTTATAAGAACGATTACACAAACATGTCATGCCGTTCTTAGTCGCGTCGTCTAAAATTCCGCTGACCATTTCGCCGACTTTAAGACTTACAATCGGAATTTCTGATTTTTTATTTTTGAAAATTTTTACGGTTGAATAATTCCCTGTTTCGTCTTTAAGAATTAAAGCAATCCGCCGTTGGAGTCCGCCGGATAACAGTAAAGTAAATTCGAGAGAATCTTCGGGAGCGTTCGTCCATTTTTCCGCATTCTTAATCGGTGAGCTTACAACGTCATAACCGACTTTTGAGCCGATTACTAATTCAGAGTCCTCAAAGCCGTGAACATAAGTTCTAATCTCGTGTCCCTTGCGGGCTTCATCACCCCACCAAAGCTCCATCATTTCATCATCGGATTTTCCAGGAACAAGGGCTTCGACATCGTCGATGATGCAGCCTACCCCGGCAGGTTTATCAATTCTGGGAATATATTTTAATTTATCAATTTTTTTTGAGGCTATAATAATTTTTTCCCAATCCATCTGAGCTATACCCATGTTGACAGAGCCTGGCTGGGTTCCGTCAACGACGTGCAAAAAGGGACTGTTAGAACTAGGAGGCCACGATGAACCGGGCCAATGCCATACAAGTGTTTTTATTTTGGCTTCCGAAGTTACGTTCCAGATTTGTTCAGCTTCGCAAAATCTTGAATCCATGTTGTAAACAACGGCGTCAAGGCTTTCAGGGGATTGTCTCCAATAACATGTGATTCCGTGCGTTCCGGGATAAGCCCCGGTTGCTAGAGTTGTCCAGCATGGAGGCGTGATGGTCGGGACAGCTCCCAGCATGTCAATATCTTCACGAGCAGACCCGTTTTCAAGATATTTTTTTATGTTCGGGAGCTTGCCTTCGTCAACAAGCCTTTTTGTCGTCCTTTGATCCATGCCGTCAATCCCAAGGACGAGAATTTTTTTACTTTTCATGCCGCTACTAGCCTGCCTATTCTTATGTCTTCTTCGCTTTGGATCATTGAGATAATATCGTCCCGTACTTCACGGTAATTTTTCGTGTTTCTGATGTTCCATGAATTTAACTCGACGCCGCTTTCAAGCAAAGGATTGGCATAATCGGCGTGAATCCTGCCGGGCTTGGCTTTCATCACGACAATTCTTTGCGCGAGCAGCAGCGCTTCATCGACATCATGAGTAATAAACAGGAAAGATTTTTTCGATTTTTCCCAGATTGACTTAATGTGTTCCTGAAGTTTTTCGCGTGTCAGGGCGTCAAGCGCGCTGAAAGGTTCATCGAACAGGACAACTCTAGGATCCGGTGCTAATGTCCTCGCGATTGTGGCTCTCTGCCTCATGCCGCCGGATAATTGGTGAGGATATTTTTTCGCAGCGTCTTCGAGTCCGACCATTTCGAGGTAGTGCATGATAATTTCTTTACGTTCTTTTGGTGTTAATTTTTTTCTCATAAGGCCGAACTCGACATTTTTATAAACTGTCAGCCACGGGAATAAGTTTTGCTGCTGAAAGACAACGCCTACATCGCTCGAAGGTCTCGTGAAATCTTCGCCATTGAATAAAACTCTGCCTTCGCTGGGACGGACATACCCCGCCATGATATTTAATAATGAAGTTTTTCCGCAGCCGCTTGAACCGAGCAGACAGATAAAATCGCCGTCATGCGCTGTTAGGTTAATATCCTGTAGTGCGTGGAAATATCCGCGTCCTTGCTTGAAATTCATTTCAACGTGTTTAAGGTCAAGAATTGCCGTTTTGTCAGCCATGATTATTTTTCCTCCTGATAAAGTTCAGATAATATCGCCTGATTAATAACGCTCTGATCTGGCTTTCTACTTATGCTGTTCTGTTCAAATAAAAAATTTCCTGTCGCTAAAAGAGTAGTCTGTAATTCTCCGCCGTCTTTGAAATAAAAAGGTTGTTCGGATTTATCCTTAACGATAATTTCATTCATTGCTACCGTTGTGTCTTTCACGGAAAGCCCCAAACCTTTTGCCATGAGTTCGGCTGCTTTTTCCGGCTCTTTCCTGTATGAATTCACGGCTTCATCAAGAATATTGATATACTCCCTCACGATTTCCGGGTAAGTTTCGTAGAACTTCGTGCTCACTATTCCAATTTCCGCAGTAAGTCCTCCGACTTTTGCAGCGTCAGCAGAACTCGCTAGCTGTTCGCCGTCTGCTTCGATAAGCTGCGATTTAACAGATTCCCATATATAAGCTCCGTCAATATCTCCTCTTTGCCATGCTGCGAAAATATCAGGTCCTGTCATATCCAGTAACGTAAAATCAGAAACTTTTATTTCGTTAGCTTTCAAAAGGTTCAAAAAAGCAAAATGTGAAGTTGTTCCGAAAGGCACGGCTATAATTTTGCCTTTAAGGTCAGAGATAGTTTTTATACCGGAAGTTTTTTTCACAATGATACCTTCGCTTTCACCTATTACGTCATGAAGGTAGAACACTTTGAACGGGTAATTGTTGACGATGCCCATTGTTGCAGGAGGTGTCCCGATAGTTGCGAACTCAAGCGAGCCTGACTGCATTGCCGTGAGAATATCCGTGCCCGACTGAAATTCGAGCCATTCAATTTTTATGCCGGGGAACGCTTTTTGAAAAGTTCCCGTTTCTTTAACTAAAAGCTCGCCGTTTGGAGATTCCCAATAACCCATAGTAATTTTTATGGGCAGTGAAGGGCTCATATTATTGTTATCCGATGCCTGCTTGTCATAAACGCCCAAACTCCTCAATTTATTGTCATACTGTTCTTGATTGGAGGTCATAAATTCATAAGCGCAAAAAGCCAGCAACACAAACAAGATAAATACAGTTATTAATTTTTTCATTATTATTTTTCTCCTTTATTCTGTTTCGTTCTGCCACGGTGTAACTAGTTTGATTAACTGACGCAGAATCGAATCTATTAAAATCGCTATCAGTCCCATTATGATTATTCCGAAATAGACTGTTGAGTACATTATGTATTTGCTTGCGTCCAGAACCATCCAGCCGATTCCAGAAGCCGAAGCGACCATTTCAGCCGCAACAAGCGTGGCGTAAGCAACTCCTACTGCTGTCCTAAGTCCCGTCAAAATATCAGGAAGAGCCGACGGAAAAATAACTTTGAAAAATAACGTAAGATTATCAGCTCCAAGCGAACGCGCACCGTTAATTCTGTCTTTAGGGATTCTCTGAACGCCAAAAACCGCTTGAATGAAAATCGGGGCAAAAGCACTTAAAAACAACAGCGCGATTTTTGATTCATCTCCAATCCCAAGCCATAAAACTATTAAAGTGTTATAAGCGAGCGGAGGCAGTGCCCTATAAAATTCAATAAAAGGATCAAGGATCGCGAGAACTGTTTTACTTGTTCCGCAAATAAGTCCCAACATTGAAGCCGCGAAAAAAGCGAGCGTAACCGCGATAAGCAGTCTTTTCATGCTGGCTCCGATATGATAAAGCAACGAATAACCTTTATAACCTTCACGCACCGTTAAAATAAATGCGTCCCAAACTGAATCAATAGGAGGAATGAAAACAGGATTAAAGACATTCAGAACACTTCCAAGCCACCACAATATAATCAAGACGATAACTGAGGCGAAAGATATCAGGCTGTATTTATGTCTCTGAATAAATATAAAAAATCCGTCAGACATTTCCATCAACCTTCCTGTCCATAAGCAGCCATAATCTATAAGCGACGGCTCCCCATGCGAAAAATAAAATCATGATTAACCACGAAGGAACTTGGGAAACATAAAAATTTTTATCGAACCATTTTTCAAAACCCGGCATGTCGGCGTAATAATATGCGCCTGCTCCAAAATCGAGGGAGTCGTCAAGCCCTAAGCTATTTATCATTATGTAAGCGGCAACTGCTAAGACAATCGCCGCCGTTAAAAAAATAAAAAATTTCCTACTCATATCTCAAAGTGCAAGATTCGGAATTGGGAAAAATTTTCCTGATAAAAGAAAATACACAGCAGCAAAAGTCAAGATGATATTAAATAACTGTCCAATTATATAAAGCGTTAAGGCTTTACCTGAAGCAAGAGAACCTTTTAATTCTCTGAAGTTCGTATCGAGGCCGATGCTCGTAAAAGCTAAGACGAACGCCCAGTTTTTATATTGATCTAAGACTTTATTAATCGCGCTTACATTCCCTTTTCCGACTAACGGAAGAAAAACGAATGACGCAATGATCGAAGCCGCGAAAAATCCTAAAATGAATTTCGGAAGCCTGTACCAAATATCAGCCGCCGTAACTTCATTATCAGATGCCGAATTTCTTTCAACTCTTGTGGCGAAGAATACAGCAACTGCAAAAGCAATAAATCCTATTAAAATATTTTGAATCGATTTAACTAAAACAGCCGAAGTTTGAGCGAGTTTTCCTAAAGCTGTACCTGCGACTGTAACTGCGCCCGTAGAGTCAACGGTACCGCCGATTAAGGCTCCGCCCATAAGTTCATTGATGCCGAGAGCTCGAATTATCACGGGTTCAAGCACCATCATGATGACCGTGAAAATTATCGAGATTGAAACCGCGAGAGATAAATCTTCTTTCTTTGCCTTCGATGCCGCCGCCGAAGCGATTGCCGCGCTTGTTCCGCAAACACTTGTTGCAGTGGCTATCGTAATCACAAAAGGCTTGTTATCAATCTTAAGGACTTTAACTCCGAACCACCACATAAATAAAATTACTATCGGTGTTACGACCCAAGCAATTCCAAGTCCATAAAGGCCAAAATTTATTATGTTCGAGAACAAAACAGAAAATCCCATTATGACAAGCCCAGCTTTAATATAATATTCTGTCTGGACAGCAGGCTTTAACCACGCCGGAACTCCGATTGTATTTGATATAATAAGCCCAAGAATTAACGCGAAGAAAGCCCATTCAAGATACCTGTTAAAAGTGTATTCAGCACTTATAACACGTACTAATATAGCAAGCACAAACAATACAGTAAATGCTACAAAAAATTTGAGTGGGTTTTCTTTTTTCAAAACTGCTCCCACAGTAAACAGAAATCCAAGAACAAAATAAGTTCTGAGCAATTTTGTGAATAAGCCGGAATTTAATTGCGCGGAAAAATCCGTTCCGTTACCCCATGTCGAAAATGTCGCAGCACTGAAATCAAATTCGCCGCTTAAAACACTATAAGCCCCGACAGCTATTATCAAAAAGCCAATCCAGTTAGCCAGGGCATCTTCAGAGCTCCATAGAGAACTAAGACGAAATTTTTTATTGTCTGTATTTGACAACTAAATCACCTCAAATTTTAATTTTCAGAAATTTTATTAAAATCGGATTACTTGTCTAATACAGCTTTCTGCCATTTAGTTATAGATTAAAACTATAACTATTAAGATATTCTTTAATTTTTTTCTATATATAACTTTCCGATGCTGCTCAGAATTATATTCTTTCTAGTTATGTACCCGATTTTCATTATGTTGCTCTCGTTGTCAGAATCAGCCTCAAACGGCACCGCTAAATAATCTGTCCCGTTAAGTTCTTCACAAATTATTCCCGAACACAGGGTATAACCATTAAGATCTATCATAAGGTTTAACATCGTGGCTCTATCATTAGCCTTAATAGTTCGTAAATATTCACTGTTGCTCAAAATTTCTTCAGCATAATAAAAAGAAGCGCTATCTCCTTGTTCAAATGATAAACACGGATAATCACGCAACTCTTCAAAAGTTATTGATGAATTTTTCGCAAGAGGATGCCCGGACCACAGATAAACATACGCTTTACAGTCAATAAGATGATGAAATTGAAGCTCAGAAGATACCAGCAGCCTGTTTATAGCAGAACGGTTAAAATCGCTTATATAGAGAATACCTATCTCACTGCGCAAACTTGCAACATCGCTGATGACATTTTTAGTTTGGGTTTCACGGATTGCGAAATCATATTGTAAAGTGTCATATTCTTTCACAAGTTCCACAAACGCTTTTACGGCAAATGAATAATGCTGGCATGAAACACCAAATTTTCTTTTAATATTTTTAGATTTTCCAAAGCGTTCCATAAGCTCCTCATATTGATTAATCATCTGTCTGGCATACAAAATAAATTCCGTACCTTCAGGCGTAAGAGTTACTCCACGTCCGCTTCTATGAAAAATTCTAAATCCTATCTCTTTCTCAACTTCTTGAATAGCAACTGTCAAAGACGGTTGAGAAACATATAACAACTCTGAAGCCTTATTAATTGAGCCAACCTCAGATATTTTCACAATATAATAAAGCTGTTGAAACGTCGGCATCATAATTATCTATCCTCACATTGTATTTATAAAGTTGCTTGCCTCTTCTCATCATCTGCTATTATGACGAGTCTGTCAAGCAAACTGTGTAAGAAGTTTCTCTTACGCTACGAGAGAGAAGCGATCCATAAATTTCACGTAGAAGTAATTCAAGGCTTTTTTCCAGTCTCGTAGTGGCATTGTCCATTTTTTAGACGCTTGAACTAC
>JAFVEW010000325.1 GCA_017475805.1 Synergistaceae bacterium
CGTGGGGATCATGTGAAGTGAATACATATTGCTGCGAAGTGCTAAATTATCTCGCGCTCTATCAATAACGCGGTTGAGATCGCTTGTTTCTACGGCTTTTGAGTCTCGACCGCCAAGCGTAACCATACCGTGAGTAGCTTCGCTCTGAACGTCCATAGCATTGAACGCTACGATGACACTGCTAAGACGTTTCGGTGAAATTCCTGTGATACTTTGAGCTTCCTGAAAGGCTTTTGTTACAGACTGCCGGGCGTCCTGAAGACTCACTATGATACCCTTAGAAATTCCACGCGAAGGAGCGTTGCCAAAACCTATAACATGCACGGAATCTGGGTAACGGGGATTTCTCTCCGCTACTATCATAGTAGTTTTCGTGGTTCCCATACTAAGCCCTACTAAAAGGCTGTCTGATTTTCCCGGCATCTTTTTACGTTCCTTTCCTTAAAGATCAAACTTACTCAAATTTTTTATTCCTTAGTTTAATCTTTTTCTAATCTAAATCTATTCAATAAAACAAAATTTCTTAAATTTATAAATTTATCAAATTCATTTTATTCTATATTTCAAGAATCAAAATCAATTTGCTATTATAACCCACGTAATAAAATTTTCCCCTCATAAGTTGCATCGATAATATGATTACCGCCTTCGCTAATTAACTTAGAAAAAATATCTTCGAGAGTCTGGCCGACGTCTTGATCAGGATATTTTTCAGGCTGAAATTGAAGTTCAAATTTTTGCGTGCCTCTTGAGATTTTCAAGATAAATAAATTCATTCCTGCCCGACTCTCTAAAGTTATTTCGCTTGCTGAGTTAAACCATTCAAAAGTTTGAAAATCTCTCATGAAAGCGGCCATCGTTGCGATCGGCAAAGGCGACTTAAAAACTCCGCTGAAATTTTTTTCTCCTGCGTTTTCTTTTTCAGAAATTTTCCAGATAGGTCCTGTTAAATTCGCGTCATCTTTCGAGCCTTGATCATAGAGCCACATCCGACCGTCCATAGAAATGCTCCAGATACTGCCGCGCCAATTAACTTTAACCCATGCCCGCAGCCATTCTGCACGAGTTACAAAACGTCCGAAACTTTCCATGTGAGTCTCAACTGTAACAGGCATATCGCTTTCTAAAAATTCTTTCATGCCTTTTGCGTCGCTCAGCAAATATGGCCAAAAATCTAAGCAGCGTCGAGGGAAAACTTCCCAAATTCTTTGTTCGATTTTATTTGACTCGGCGATTACTCGATAGCCTTTCAGAGCGAACCAAGACTTATAATCATAAAAATAAAAACAACATCCCACGAGCAACGCTATCAAATAAAGCCTTGAACGAAAACGCCCCCAATTTTTTACTTTTTTTTTATTTTGCGCGGCCACAGTTAATCACTACTCATTGAAAAATGACGAGATTAATCTGCCGGGCGAAGCAAAAATTTTTATCTCCGGCTCAAGTTTTATTCCCGTATTATCAAAAACTCTCCGCGCACATATTTCAATTAACTTGATAATATCGTCAGCAGTCGCATTGCCTTTGTTCAAAATAAAATTAGCGTGAAAGTCAGAGACTACAGCGTCGCCGAAACTTAAATTTTTACAGCCTGCTTCGTCTAATAATTTTCCGGCGGAATTTCCTTCAGGATTTTTGAAAGTACAGCCTGCGTTGTGAAGTCCGTGAGGCTGACTTCCGCGACGTAACAAATAACTTTCAAGAACTTCTTTATCTCCGTGCTTGGCCTGCCTGAAAGTCATTCGGGCGTTAAGTATTATTCGTTTGCCTTCAGCAAGTGAGCATCTTCGATAGCCGTATTCAAATTCATTGGGATTCCATAATTTTAATTGGCCGTCAGCTTCGGCGCAAAGAACATGATCAATAAGTTCACAGACTCCATGACCGCCCGCGCCTGCGTTACCGATTAAAGCTCCGCCTAAAGTTCCGGGTATTCCTGCGGCAAACTCCATGCCAGCTAAATTTTTTTCACGAATTTCTTTCATTAACATCGGGAGCTTGAAGCCTGCATCAACATCTACAGTAAGATTAGTGCGCCATTCGATAGACTTCAAATTCTCAGTTGAGATTACTACGCCTTTAATTAAACCGTCGGGAAATAAAACATTGCTGCCGCCGCCAAGAATATAAAACGGGATTTTTTCTTTGTTCAAAAAATAAAAAAGCTCTCTAAAGTCTCCGATTGAATCAGGGGCAGTGAAAAATTCAGCCTCGCCTCCGACGTGTAGCGTACACAGCGGAGCTAAAGGCCAGCGTTCTTTTATATCTAAATCCGGCAAAGCTGAATGTAATTCGTCAATTAACATAGCGTGCTTCCAATTTCAATTTATATTAAATAATCAAATTATATTATTAAATTCTACGTAATTATAACAAAATTTTTTCACCGATTTTATATACGTCGCCCGCGCCCATCGTCAAAAATAAGTCGCCTGTTTGCAGTGAATTTTTAATTTTTTCGGCTGCTTCATTGAAATTTATCAGGGTGATTTTTGACTCAGCATTTTTAATTATTTCGTCGGCGGAGCTGTTAGAAATTTCTTTTTCTCCGGCTGAATAAACGGGCAGCAAAAATATTTCGTCGGCAATGCTCAAGGCCTTAGCAATATCGGGAGCAAATTGCGCCGTTCTTGAAAATCTGTGAGGCTGATACAAAACAACTATTCGACGTTCAGGATAAATATTTTTTATTGCCGTCAAAGTCGCTTTAATTTCCGAATGATGATGAGCGTAATCGTCCATGACTAAAATATTTTTGTCTTTTATCGTGCCTTTAATCTGCATACGACGTTCAGAGCCGTGAAAATCTTTAAGAATTTTCGCGCTTGTTTCAAAATTGATTCCTGCTTCATTAGCCGCCGCAATCGCCGCAAGAGAATTTAAGACGTTATGAGCACCTGAGACAGAAAGCTCAACGAGGCCAAGAGCTTCACCGTCATGGAAAATTTCGTAAGTTAAACCGCCGCCGGGATTATTTTTGATATTAGCTGCGCTCCAATCGAAATTTTTTCCGAAGCCGTAGCGAATAATTTTGCCTCTTGTTTTATCACATTCATTAAAGACTCGATTAGCCCCGTCATCTTCGGCGCAAATTATTAAAACTCCGTCGGACTTTCGGCCGTTAGCAAATCTTATAAAAGCCTTTATAACGTCATCGCGTGTTTTGTAATGATCAACATGATCCCAATCTGCATTAGTGATAATCGTTACAGCAGGGTGGAAAAGTTCAAAAGTTCCGTCGCTCTCGTCAAGTTCGGCGATAAAATTTTCTCCTTCGCCTGATACAGCGTTGCTGCCAATGTCAGGGACGTTTGCTCCGACATAGACAGTTGGATTTAATCCGGCGTGTAAAAAAATTAGACCTGTCATTGATGACGTTGTAGTTTTGCCGTGAGTTCCGGCTATGCCGATGCCGTGAGATTTATTGAAAAGTTCGCTTAGAGCTTCGGCTCGTGAAATAATTTTTACGCCGTTATTAATTGCCTCTAAGACTTCGGGATTATCATGACTAACCGCGCTGCTTAAAATCAAAGCGTCGGGCTTAAAAATTTCTATATGTTCTTTCGAGTGTTCGAGTCGAAACGGTATATTTTCTAAATCATAATGAGGTTCTTTGAGGTCGCAGCCGCTGACATCGAGGCCGTTAGCTTTTAATAATTTTGCTAATGCACTCATGCCTGCGCCGCCGATGCCCATCAGGTGAACACGTTGAATATTATTCAAAAATTTTTTCCTCCTTTTAATTTAATTTGCATAAATTAAAAAAGTATTGTAGCATGACGCTATTAATAAAAAACTCTCTGACATAAAGCCGGAGAGTTAATTTTTTATTACTACATTTATTACTACAAGTCAGCTCCGTCGATTTAACAACGAGGCTAATTTATAAATCAATTTTCATTAGAATTTTCAATTTTTTTAGGGAGATGTTCCTCTAAATATTCAACGAACCCTGAAATTTTTTCGTCGGCTATAAAAGGAGCTTGAAGCCTAATAGCTCGCGGACTTTCGTTATCTTTGAAAAGCATATCGCCGCGCCCCGTGAGTTTTTCAGCGTCAGTTATGCCGATTATATTTTTTGAGTCGCCCGGCGATGATAAAGCAAAAGCAGCACGAGCAGAAACATTTGAACGGATCAAAGTCGTTACGACATCAGCTGAGGGTCTTTGAGACGCAATTATCATATAAATTCCTGCAGCTCCCGATTTTTGAGCAAGCCTGACGATTAAATCTTCAAATTCGTTGCCGTCGCCTCCCGATTGATACATTAAGTCTGCTAACTCGCTGATTACTATAACTATTTCAGGAAGCCTGTCCTTTTTCGCAAGTTTTCGATTAAAAGCCGCTAAAGTTCCTACACGACTTTTAGCAAAATTTGCCGTTCTTGATTCCATTTCGTCAAAAGCCCATTGAAGAGCTTTAAGAGCGTCATCGTGATTAAAAATCGGCGGTGTTAGTAAATGCGGCAAACCTTCATAAACTGAAAACTCAACGTGTCGAGGGTCAATTAAAATTAATTGCAGCTCCTCAGGACGCCGGCGTGAACACATGCTTATTATTGAAGTATTAAGGAAAGTATTTTTTCCTGAATCTTTACCGCCAGCGACTAACAAGTGAGAAAATTCCTCGAGACCTTTTATTAAAAATTTTCCGTCAAACTGAGCTCCTAAAGGCAAAGGCAAACGAGCTGAACTATTTTGAAATTCATCAGACTCAAAAACGCTTCTTAAAGAAATTTTTTTACGTTCAGGATTCGGAACTTCAATTCCGACATAACGAGTTCCCGGTATAGGAGCCTCAATTCTTACGGACATTACGGCCAAAGACATCGCTAATTCTTCGTCTAAATCAGCAACTTGATTGACTTTCATTCCAGGAGCAAGCTCAATTAAATATTGAGTTACTGAAGCTCCCGTGAAGGTCTCGGCGATTGAAGCATTGACGCCGAAATTTTTAAGGGTCGAGATTATGGCTTTGCCTGTCTTATCAGAGATTTTTATGTTCCCCTTAGCGATTTCAAATTTAGGAGCTGAACCGAAAATTTCAAGCGGCGGAGGGAAGCCCTGCGAAAATTCAAGACTCTCATCAGGAATTAAATTTTCAAAGCCTTCATTAAAATTTACGGCCGGCAAAGGTCGGCGGAATTTTCGAGTGTTGTCGCGCTGAGAATTTTTTGAACGTTTCGACTCCGGCATCGACATAGCTCCAGAGTCGAGCGACGCAAGCAAATTATCAATTATTTCGACAGCGTAATTATTTTCAGGCTCGCTTGGCTTCTCTGATTCTGAACTTGCGATATTAAATTCGCCTTCGTTATAAAAATCTTCGTCTTCATAAAATTCTTCTTCTTTATCCTGTCTTTTATTTTCATTAATGACAGGCGCAGGATCGGCTTTTAATTTTGGTCTTGGAAATTCAGGAAGTCCCGATTTATTTTTTTTTATTTCAGGCAAAGAAAAATCATCGTCGATTTTTAATTGAGGTTCAGGAAGATTTTTCATAAATAAA